>JASFJY010000317.1:0-4878 GCA_050119415.1 Chromatiales bacterium
TACCGATTGGATATTGGCGGAATTCGGGAAAAGAAAGCAGCAGGCCATCGTTGCCTACAGGCAATTCATAACAAAGGGTAAAGGTCAGCCCAGCCCCTGAAATCAGGGGGTCATGAAATCAGGGGGTCAGGTCTTTGATTTATGATATCGCCAGGCTAGAATAGCCAAACAATAAACAAACAAGGTAAGGGATTACCACATGTCTCGACCATTAAGACTGGAGTTTGCCGGAGCACTTTACCACATCACCTCGCGCGGGGATCGCAGAGAGTCGATTTATGAAGATGACGAGGATCGTCAGCAGTTTCTTCTGCTGATGGATGATGTCTGTGATAGATATAACTGGGTATGCCACGCTTACTGCCTGATGAGCAATCACTATCATCTACTAATCGAAACTCCAGATGCCAATCTATCTAGAGGAATGCGACAACTCAATGGAGTGTATACCCAAAATTTCAATCGAAGGCATGACAGGGTAGGTCATGTATTCCAGGGGCGTTATAAAGCTATTCTGGTAGAAAAAAAGAGCTATCTCCTCGAATTGGCAAGATATATCGTTCTCAATCCTGTACGAGCGCAAATGGTCAGATCGGCTTATGATTGGCCATGGAGCAGTTATCGGGCTACTGCAGGACTAACTGCCTCCCGGGGCTGCTTACATACCGATTGGATATTGGCGGAATTCGGGAAAAGAAAGCAGCAGGCCATCGTTGCCTACAGGCAATTCATAACAAAGGGTAAAGGTCAGCCCAGCCCCTGGCAAGAATTAACAAGTCAGGTCTATCTGGGCAGTGAAACCTTCATTGATAAAATCCTGCATCATATAGATAAAGACAAAGAGCTAGATGAAATCCCATCCTCACAAAGGCGGCCGGTGGCAATGACACTGGCAGACTATCAGAATAGTTGCAGCAATCGAAATATGGCAATAGTTGAAGCCTACAGAAACGGTGGCTATACATTAAAAGATATCGGCCAACATTTTGGATTACATTATTCTACGGTTAGCGGGATTATCAAGAATCATAAATCAAAGACCTGACCCTTTTGTGTTATAAAAGACCTGACCCTTTTGTGTTATAAATCAAAGACCTGACCCTTTTGTGTTAAATCAAAGACCTGACCCTTTTGTGTTAAATCAAAGACCTGACCCTTTTGTGTGTAAATCAAAGACCTGACCCTTTTGTGTGCAGGTTAGCCCTCAAGAATACTTGAGGTTGTGTGTCCGGGAAAGTATAGCCACATCAGGATTATCAAGAATCATAAATCAAAGACCTGACCCTTTTGTGTTTGTTAAGACTGGAGTTTGCCGGAGTGCTTTACCACATCACCTCGCGCGGGGATCGCAGAGAGCCAATTTATGAAGATGACGAGGATCGTCAGAAGTTTCTTCTGCTGCTGGATGAGGTCTGTGATAGCTATAATTGGGAATGTCACGCAGTCCAGCTGCGGGATTTCTCAATCATCAATAGCCTGCTATTGATTCAATCGCAAATCCGCATCTGAACGACGATCCCAGCGAGATCATCGCGTTTCCGGATAAAACATTCGGGCTAACCGCCCAGCGACTCACAGAATGAGGCTTTTTCAGGGTTAGGGCTAGTAAGTGCGCTTTCCGCCTTGATCTGAACCATTTCATCTTGTCTTGCGCTGGATTCTGAATCAGATTTTTTCTAAAGTTATTCCTTGCAGGGCCGATAACCTTCTGAAGAACTGGTAGTTTTTTATAACATAAGCAGGCCCGGGGCTGGCAGGAGAGGGATGACTTGCTCCCCAGTACCAGTGGCTGTACTCTGGCACGCAACGGCGCAGGATGTGTAAGTTGTTGAAATTATTGTTGTTATTGTGCCTGCCTGCGACCCTCTATGGGTCCGAGGTCAAAAATGAGGCGATCAAACCTCTGCCGCTTGAACAGGGACTTAATCTCAAGCTGGTGGCGTTGGGTGACCGCCTGTTCCACGATACCCGCCTCTCCCTGGACAACAGCGTCAGCTGTGCCAGTTGCCATGAACTCTCCACCGGTGGCACGGATCATTTAGCCAGATCGCTTGGTGTGGGTGGCGCCAAAGGGGAGATCAAGGCCCCGACCGTCTATAACAGCGGCTTCAATTTTGTTCAATTCTGGGACGGCAGGGTGATTACCCTGGAGGAACAGGTGGCGGGACCGGTACACAACCCGCTGGAGATGGCCTCGAACTGGCCGGAGGTGATCAACAAGTTAAGCGCCGATCCGCAGATGGTGGCGACCTTCCATGCTCTCTTTCCGCAAGGCATTTCAGAGGAGGCCATCGTCGCGGCAATTGCCGAATTCGAGCGCTCACTGGTGACGGCCAACTCCCGGTTCGATCGCTGGTTGCGTGGTGATGATGAGGCGATCACCCCCCTTGAGCTGCGAGGTTACCGCCTGTTTAAGAACTACGGATGCATCAGCTGCCACCAGGGTGTCAACGTCGGCGGCAATCTTTTCGCCTATATGGGGGCAATGGGCGACTATTTTACCGATCGTGGCAGCAAGCTCACCTATGCCGATCTGGGCCGCTTCAATGTCACGAAAAAGGAAGAGGACAAACACTTTTTCAAGGTGCCAAGTCTGCGTCTGGCGGCAATCAATCCTCCCTATTTCCATGATGGGGAGACGAAAACCCTCGCAGAAGCCGTGCAGATCATGGGGCGTTATCAGCTAGGGCGCGGGATACCGCTGGATGAGATCAACGCCATTGTCGCTTTTATCCATACGTTGCTCGGGGAACACCCCAGGTTGAAGCCATGACCTTACACAGTACCATGAGCACCCGGCGCAGTCTGTTGCTGATCATACTCAGCATTATTATGGTTCTGCTTCTTTATATGTTCTGGGGTGATGATTCGTTGGAGCATGCAGAGGTCTCCAGCCAGTTGCTCGAATTGAAGGAGCTGGACGCCCGGCTCGATCGGGATGTACTGCGCATCACCTCTTTCATGTTGAACCACTACGATTCCCTGGTTGAGACCTCCCAACGCCTGTACAACCTGAAACGTGAGATGCTGGTGCCGGGGCAGCGTCGATACAAGGTTTTGGAACAAGTCATTGCCGACTATTGGCAGGCGGTTGACGCAAAGATCAATATCCTTGAGCGGATAAAGTTCCAGGCCGCAGTGGTACGCAACGGCACACTCTATTTGCCGGTTGCCGCCGCTTCGATAAAAGAGATCGACCGCATTACCTACCGGCATGTGATCGAACTGCTGAACAAGCTTTATATGAATGACCTTTTCTATTCCCACACCCAGATGGAGTCGATCCAGCGTAGTGTGGTACAGTTGGAGGGCATACAGCACACAGATACCGAAAAGCAGCAGACGCTCGATAACTTATTCTTCCACATCAAGGCGAATATCAGCGATCTGTCGTTGCTGGGCGAGCTGAAAAAGCAATATCTCGGTATTCCGACATTGCAGCGTTTCGAGCGGCTACACAACCGCTACGAGATGCAGCGCGTGAATGAAACGCGCACCAAGCAGACCATGATACTGTTCCTCAGTGTGTCGGTGTTCGCACTGATGAGCGGTTTGTGGTACCTGATTCGCACCTTGCAGTACGCGCATCTGGCGGTCAATCGCTCCTGGAACCGGTTGCACGATGCGGTTGAAAATCTCTCCGAGGCCTTCGCCCTGTTCGACGCCAAAGGCCGCCTGGTGCTGTTCAATCATCGTTTTACCGAGTTCTATCCCTGGCTCAAGGAGTTGCTACGGGAGGGAGTGTCATTAGAGACATTGAAGTCGGTGTCCGGCAGCCGCATTCAGTACCTTGAGCCGCAAGGCAAGGCGCTGCAACACGACCTTCCCCAGGGGCGATATCTCGAACATATCGAAGAGGATGGTTGGTATCTCGCCAGCAATAACCCAACCTCCGAAGGCGGTATGGTCTGCGTGCGCACAGATATCACCGAATCCAAGCGCAGCGAGGCCGCTTTGCGCAAACTTGGCCGGGCCTTGGAGCAGAGTCCGGTATCGGTCATTATCACCTCGACCGACGGCACCATCGAGTATGTCAATCCGAAATTTGAGGAGGTGTCTGGCTACAGTGCGAAAGAAGCCATCGGACAGAATCCGCGCATGCTCAACAGCGGTGACAAGACGAAAGCTGAGTACAAAACCATGTGGGATGCGCTGCTCTCCGGCAAGGAGTGGCGTGGTGTCTTCCACAACAAACGCAAGGACGGCACCACCTACTGGGAAGCCGCCTCGATCTCGCCGTTGCGCGATGAATCGGGCAATATCACCCACTTCATTGCCGTCAAGGAGGACATCACCGCGCAGAAACGGACGGAAGATCAGCTGCGTATGAATGCCACCGTGTTCGATACCACTTCCGAGGGCATTATGGTCACGGACGCGGATAACCTCATCAAAACGGTGAATCCCGCCTTCAGCCGGATTACCGGATACGAGGTGGAAGAGGCGATCGGACGCTCGCCCAAGCTACTGAGCTCAGGCAGACACAGCGATGAATTCTACCGGCAGCTCTGGTCGGCGGTGCTGCGGAATGGCTATTGGAGCGGCGAAATCTGGAATCGGCGCAAGGATGGCGGCGTCTACCCGGAATGGCTCTCGATTGCCGCGATCAAAGGCGGTGACGGTATGGTCAAGGAGTATGTGGCGGTCTTCTCCGATATCAGCAAGCACAAGCAGGACGAGGAGAAGATCCGTTACCAGGCCAATTTCGACGCCCTGACCGGTTTGCCCAATCGCTCGTTGCTGAACGACCGCCTGTCGCAGGCGATCCTCGCCGCCAATCGCGAGGGCTGGAAATTGGCGCTGCTGTTCATCGACCTGGATCAGTTCAAGGTAGTCAACGACACCTTTGGCCATGCGATGGGCGACGAGTTGCTGCAG
>JASFJY010000318.1:0-4867 GCA_050119415.1 Chromatiales bacterium
AGTATGTCTACACCATCGGTCCCGGCGCCCTGATGCCCGACGACCAGCGATTCGGCGTGCTCTGGCTTGGCCGCGAGGCGCTGGCCGCCGCCTATGATCTCGATGGCGCCTTCAACGACCTCAGCCTCGGCCTGCTCCATGGCACCAATCCACAGGGCGTGATCGAGAGACTCGACCGCCTGCTGGAGCGCTACGGCGGAACCGGTGCCATCGCCCGCTCGGACCAGATCTCCAACTGGTTCCTGATGAACGAGATCGAGCAACTGAAGACCATGTCGGGCATCATGCCCACTATCTTCCTGGCGGTGGCCGCCTTCCTCAGCAACATGGTACTGAGCCGCCTGATCGCTACCGACCGCAGTGAGATCGGACTCATGAAGGCCTTCGGCTACAGCAACTTGCAGGTCGGCTGGCACTATACCAAGCTGGTCATGGCCATGGCCGGTGTCGGCATCCTGCTCGGCTGGCTGGTGGGCGCCTGGCTGGGGCGGGTCAACACCGAACTCTACGCTGAATTCTACCGTTTCCCGCTGCTGATCTTCCGTCCCGATCCCGGGGTCTTCGCCAGCGGCGCCCTGGTCAGTCTTATGGCGGCACTCGGTGGCAGCCTTGGGGCGGTGCGCCGAGCCGCCCACCTGGCACCGGCGGAAGCGATGCTGCCCCCGGCACCCCCCCTCTATCGCAAGACCCGTATATCGGGCAGCCGCATCATCCTCTGGCTCGACCAGCCGACCCGCATCATCCTGCGCCAGATCGTGCGCGCCCCGTTGAAGGCGCTCTTCACCAGTTTTGGCATTGCCTGCTCGGTGGCGGTAATGATCATGGCGTTGCAGTGGCTCGACTCCATCGATCGCATCGTCGAGGCCTACTTTCACGACGCCCAGCGGCAGAACATGATGGTGGGCCTGGTGGAGACCCAGTCAGACACCTCGCTGCGGGAGTTTCGCCGCATGCCCGGCGTCCTCAGCGCCGAGCCGATGCGGGTCACCGGCGTCGAATTCCATGTGGGCACCCGCCACCACCGGGGCTCCATCGAGGGGGTTCTTGCCAAGCCGTATTTACAGCGGATCTACGATGTGGACGGCCGGGAGGTGCCGGTACCGGCGGACGGCCTGCTGCTCTCCACTGCGCTGGCGGAGAAACTGGAGGTAGGCATAGGCGATGTCGTGCATGTGGAGATACTGGAGGGACGGCGTCCAAAGCGCATCATCCCCGTGATAGATCTCTACGAAACCTACATCGGCATGACCGCCTATATGAATATCCACGCCTTCAATCGCATGATGGGGGAGCGCGGCAGCCTGGAGTATGTCAATCTGCTGGTGGACGAAAGCAGGCTCACTGAACTCTACCGGGTGCTTAAGCGATTGCCCAAGGTCTCCTCTGTGACCCTCAAGGATGCGGCGGTGCGGGAGTTCAACAACACCATGGCGGAGACGCTTCTGATCTATGTCTCCTTCTTCGCCGCCTTCGCCTGCGCCCTCGGTTTCGGCGTGGTCTACAACAGCACCCGCATCGCGCTCTCTGAGCGGGGTCGCGAGCTGGCCACCCTGCGCGTGCTCGGCTTCCGCCGCGGCGAGATCTCCTACATCCTACTCGGCGAGGCGGGCCTGCTGATCCTGGTCGGTCTGCCCCTGGGCTGTTTGGCGGGCGCCGGGCTCGGCTGGTTCATGACCAGCGCCATGGATTCGGAACTCTACCGCATCCCTCTGGTGATCAAGGCCTCCACCAACGCGCTGGCCGTGTTGGTCACCCTGGCGGCCACCCTGCTGTCGGCTGCGGCGGTGCGCAACCGGCTCGACCACCTCGACCTGATTGCTGTTCTCAAAACACGAGAGTGATTATTAACGGTGCCGGATATATAACATGAGCGCAAACGCGAAACGCATCCTGATCTGGAGTCTGCTGGGCCTGATCCTGCTCGCCACCCTGATCTGGGCCTTCATCCCCAAGCCGATCCCGGTCGACCTGATTACCCTGCAACCCGCTGAGATGACCGTCACGGTGGATGAGGAGGGGGAGACCCGGGTGCGCGAAGTCTTTGTCCTCTCGGCCCCGATTAGCGGCCGCGCCCTGCGTATCGACGCCGAGGTGGGCGACGAGGTGGTGGCGCAGCAGACCTTGATCGCCGAGATCGAACCCACCGACGCCACCCTGCTCGACCCACGCAGCGAGGCCCAGGCCCGCGCCGACATCCGCGCCGCCGAGGCCAATCGGGTGTTGGCCGAAGCCTCGGTGAAGGAGGCGCGGGTGGAACTCGACTTTGCCGAGAGCGAACTCAAGCGGGCGCGCAAGCTGCGCGCCGATGCGGTAATGTCCGAACGGGAGCTGGAAGACGCGCAACGGACCTTCCGCACCCGCCAGGCCGCCCTGGAGACCGCCATCGCCAACCGCCAGGCGCGCCAGGCCGAACTGGAGCGGGCCCGCGCCCAATTGATCTCCCCCACCGAGCAACGGCTGGACAGCGCCGAGTGCCCCTGCGTGCCGATCCGCGCTCCGGTGGACGGACTCATCCTCAAGATCCTGCACAAGAGCGAAGGGGTGGTCTCAGCCGGCGAGCCGCTGGCGGAGATCGGCGACCCGGCAGACCTAGAGATCGTCGCCGACCTGCTCTCCTCCGACGCGGTCAAGGTGGAGCCGGGGCAGCGCGTCATCGTCGACAACTGGGGCGGCGATAGACCGCTGGAGGCTGTGGTTCGTCGGGTCGAGCCCTTCGGCTTCACCAAGGTCTCCGCCCTCGGCATCGAAGAGCAGCGAGTCAACGTCATCATCGACTTCACCAGCCCGCGCCGGCAGTGGTCACGCATCGCCCACGGTTTTCAGGTCGTCGTGCGCATCGTCCTCTGGGAAGGCAGTGAAGTGCTCAAGCTGCCATTGACCGCACTCTTCAGAGATGACAACGATTGGGCGGTGTTCGTGGCCAAAAACGGTTCGGCCGGCAAACGCAAGGTCAAACTCGGACGCCGCACCGGTCTGGAAGCGGAAATAGTTGATGGACTCAAGGCCGGCGAGCGAATCGTGGTACACCCCAGCGACAAGATTACCGAAGGGGTTGCAATAGAGGCACGATAGGCGAAATGCTCAAGACACATAAAACCAAGGTACCTTTTATATTGTAAATATGTCGGCTTAATAGCCTGGCAATTCGATTATTCGCTTAAAACAAACGCAAGGATATCGAACCATGAAACCGTGTCGGGAATGTAACCATCAAGTATCCGAACAGGCCACGGCCTGCCCTAACTGTGGTGCCCCATATCCTGCAAAAGAAACTTGGGATGGCTGGGGTTTTGAATACAAAAGCAAAACAAGGCTACTTGGATTGCCCCTGCTGCATATCTCCTTCAAATACCGGCCAAACCGCGTACCCGTTCCGGCAACAGGTGTTATCGCGATCGGTCAATTTGCTTTCGGCATCTTCACCCTGTCCCAATTCGGCATAGGGATTATCAGCGTCAGCCAGTTCACAATTGCCGGTCACGCCCTGGCACAGTTCGCCTTCGCGCACTCTTTGATCGCCCAATTCGGAATCTATATTCATGAGGGACATGGTCAGCTGGTAATAAGCCTGAGCGATTTGCTGAAGATGCTTTAACCCGAATGTTTCCCCCGGGAAAAATCGCTGGGATCGCCCAACTCGCGCAACATCCTGGACATAAACTCACGACGATAGAGAACACCGACCACCAGCGTAGTGGTGACGATGAAGAGTATGGGGTGAAGAAACCAGCTCAGAAACGCAAGCCCGAAGTAGTAGGCGCGAAGCCCCCGGTTGAAGGTGTTGGTGGCATTGGAGCTCACCTTGGCGGCACGCTCGGCGAAGCTTTCGCTCCAGTCAGGAAGCTCACTGGCGCTGGGTGCGGAACCGATCATGATGGAGAGATAGTTGAAGTGGCGCATCGACCAGGTGAACTTGAAAAAGGCATAGATAAATACGAGCAGCAAGACAAACAGCTTCAGCTCCCATATCTCACGCGTGCTCTGCACCGCATAGCGTAATTCTCCAACCACCTGCATAGCTGTGTCCATGGTCCCCAGAATCGCTATCAAGCCGGCCAGGATAAAAATAGTGGTGGAGGCAAGAAAAGTGGCGCTTCTTGCCAGAATCATCACAATGTTCGAATCCACGATACGCACATCCCGGCGTAACATCTCTTGCATCCATTGCATGCGGTAGCTGTGCATCACACTCATCAGGGTGAGGTTGTTACGGGACTGGTGATCGGCGTACCGGGTATAACCCACCCAGCAGATCAGAAACCAGGCCAAGGCACATAAATCGAGGATAGGCACGGTTCAGTGGAATCGAAAGCTGTTTTGCAAAAGTAACCAGTTTACACAAGGCAGGTGTTCTGAGTGTTACATATCCTGCATGCTGGATCAATCTGCAGTGATCCGGACAGGCTGTTAAAAAACCTTCCGTCACACCGACGAAGGCTCACCCCGATAGCCTCCCTGAGGGTGAGGGAATTTAGTGGCGCTGCCATGTAGGAGCCCGCTCCCGCGGGCGATAAGTTCTTTCGATTCCCTATCGCCCAGGGGACTGGGCTCCTACACATAGGATCGAATCAATAAGGTCAGACACACTGCTCTCTCTCTTAGACCCCCCTCCTTCCGGGATAGCCGCGATGTGAGACAACAGTGATTTTAACTATTACATTTATCGCAGATAGTAATGAACCTTTGCCGGAATGACGAAAACTTCTGGTTATCTGAGTTTTTCAGGCGACCGGCTGAAACATTCGTGGCTGGATTTCAACTTGCCGTCAGCATCGCGCAAGCTCAGACAAAACCAGTCTTTGTGCGGGGTGTAGGGCTCGGTGTTATGGCCATTATTAACCCGACATAGTCTCAGGTTCGTTCAACA
>JASFJY010000319.1:0-4865 GCA_050119415.1 Chromatiales bacterium
ATTGTGCTTGAGGTCCTTGTTGTCACTGCCGCCAGTCTTGAAACCGTTACCGTCTCCAGCTCCACGACTGCCGTCTTTTAAATAGCCGTTACGGAAAACCCAAGTATTTTCATAGGTCGTGGTAACATTGTTGGCGCCACGTAGATAGCCATCGAAACCGTCATCCAGGTTGTTCCAGGCACGGCAGCCGTAGAACATATTACCATCTCCTACATCGAGCTTGGCGGCAAAGCCGTCGGCATTCTCCAGGGAAGAGTCGGCGTTGTAGAAGGAGTCCACGTTCATGATCAGATTATCGCTACCGCCTTTGGCTATCTGCACACCAGTGTCAGCGCATTCTGAAAATGTGGAAAATTCAACCACATTATGCGAGCCCGTGATATAGATACCGTTGTCGCCTGCCTTTCTCAGATCTATGCCATAGATATGCCAGTAGTCGCCCTGCAACTTCATACCGCGGTTGCTGCCGCTCTCACTCATGGCCGAAAAGTCAAGCATGGGCCGCTCATCATCTTCAGGATGTTTCCTCAAGCTGATCATCTGCGATTGGCTGCCGCTTTGACGCAGGGTTATCGTTTCACCGAAATAGTAAGTCCCGCCACGAATATAGATGGTTGATCCGGCTGTCGCAGATTTTATTGCAGACACTAATTCTTTTTCACTGCTCACCGTCGTAGCAGTGGGATCCAAGGTCGGTTCCGGCATAGACTCGCTCGACTCAAACGCGCCAATATCCGGTGCAGCGCCATCATAAGGCAAACCCACATCAACGCCGGCATCGATGAGATCGCTGCCATTAACCAGCTTGAAGTAATCGACATCGGGAAGACTGCCGTCCGCTTTACGTGGCTTCAGCAGCTCATCAATGTCCATGCTGACAAAATCACTCTGCGTGACGGAGTGTCCGTCTTGCCAGCTGTTGGCTTCGATATCTGTCGAACTCGCTTCCAGGTTGTCACTCCCACCGATGGAGATAGTGTTTTTGAGCGTCAGCTTTGACGCAGGATTATTGCTTTTGAAGCTGAAGTTTATGCCATTGTCATGGGCGATGGCATTATAAATGGTCACCTCACCACGGTTGTTGTTATGATCATAACCATCCACGACATTGCCTGCGGCGATTGTGTTGATGAAAACCGCATGGTGTTTGAGGTCCTTGTTATCGCTACCGCCGGTCTTGAAGCCGTTACCGTCTCCAGCACCACGACTGCCGTCTTTTAAATAGCCGTTACGGAAAACCCAGGTGTTTTCATAAGTCGTGGTGACGTTGTTGGCGCCACGTAGATAGCCGTTGAAACCGTCATCCAGGTTGTTCCAGGCACGGCAGCCGTAGAACTTATTTCCATCGCCCACATCGAGCTTGACGCCAAAGCCGTCGCCTTTCTCCAGGGAAGAGTCAGCGTTGTAGTAGGAGTCCACGTTCTTGATCAGATTATCGCTGGCACCTTTGGCAAGCTGCACACCGCTATCGGCGCATTCTGAAAAAGTGGAAAATTCAACCAGATTATTCGAACCCGTGATATAGAGACAGCTGTCACCCGCCTCCCTCACATCAATGCCATAGATTTGCCAGTAGTCGCCCTGCAACATCAAGCCACGGTTGCTGACGCTCTCGCTCATGGCCGAAAAATCAAGCACGGGCCGCTCATCATCATCCGGATGTTTACTCAAGGTAATCATCTTGGATTTGCTACCGCTTTGAGCCAGATTAATCGTATCACTGAAGTAGTAAATTCCAGCTCTAATATAGATGGTTGAGCCGGCATCTGCAGAAGCTATTGCAGACACGAGAGCTTCTGCGCTGCTCACCGTAGCATCAGCAGCGACCACCTCTGCATTCATACCAGCCGCCAATAAAAACAGCGCTACTTTTAAACCCAAGGGTTTCTTATTACGTTGAAAACTTTTCATGCTTTTTCCTAGTAAAATAGGCCTTCCTGAGAAACTGCTCCAGTTGACGACTGGTTATCAAAAACCACTGTCAATATATCACGAGGTGGTTATTAGGCTACTTGATACCCATCAAATAAAATGTGCAAGCAGCAGATGGTGAACTCTCATAACTCAAGAGAGTGAGACCTGTCACGTTAATACGATTGCGATGGCGTTAATACGATTGCGATGAGGACAAGATACAATTGACCTGGCATCACGAGCATCCGGAATATTAGTCGAAATGATTCAACTGCTTAGTGTAATAGTGTTCATTTGAAATTGTGATCGCATCTCGTGAGTGATTAATCATCGAAGTTGTTTCGAAAACGGTCAGACTAAAAAACTGTAGCATCGAGTATAGGCAGACCTTTATATAGAGAAGCTTCTTGATAATGGCAACCAGCGCATAGACGGAGACTGCTGCCTTGGTTTTTCGGAATTGCGCCCACGGAAAGATCGATTTGATGAGATCAATAATTATTAACCCGGCACGCAAATATGTAGTGTTAATAATAAGTTTTCCTATATACATCGATTGATCATTCCAACCTAGAATGCCGGGCGAGACGCCATACCGGCCGAATAACCGGTTCACGTCGGTGACAGACAGAGATGGCCTATGCTTATTTGTACTTAGTCACGGCTGTGGAACAGCTTCTGAAATTATCGACAATGTCGGCGAAAACAATGGCTATCTGTTCAAGTAGGCTTTTGCCATACCGAATCCCCTTAGTGGTCTTTGTGTTCCGGCAGACTTTCGCTGCCGGTCCTCTTGCGAAATTCTTTACTCGTCTTCACTTAGGCGAATAATACATCCCGATTTCTCAGATATTCAGCCACTTAACCTGGATGAAGCATTCGGGTTAAGTATGACAAAGTAGAATTAGCCGAATTCAAGAATCAGCTTCATGTGTCCCAGATCCAACACCACTGAACCCGACAGGCATGAGGTGGCAGCGCCGCAGCCCAGATTCTTACCTTGGGAGACCGGTCTAAGGAAAATTTTGTGATCATGTTCAAAAAACACGTCCATTTTGTTTGGTTTGCCGCTTTTGCTGCCTTATTATAACTATTGCAGCATTATTTTAAAATCAAAAAACCCTATCGATTGGCAAACTATAAGAGGGGGATGGAGACAGGCAAGGAAGACGCCTGATAGTGGCGCCCCTCATAAAATAGACCATTTGCTCCGAAAACTGCTCTCACTTCAAGTATTTTGCTCTCTCCGGGCGACTGCGTTTGTCATGGTAGTACTTGTACTTTATGCGTACTTCCAGGCCATGGCACTCAACACAGAATCCACCTTCTGCGCGCTCTGGCCGCAAAAAGCTATCGAGCACAGTGCCTTCATGATCGTCCAGCGCTCCTTCCGGCTTTTCCCTGTACGGCTTCTCGTCGCGCCGTGACGACCAGACATGCGGATTGTGACATGTAATACAGGCAATTTGACCACCCTCGTCCACCTGTTCGTTTTTATCAAGAAGCGGCATTATTTCCGAGTCGCTACGCATGACCAGATCACGATAGGGATGTGTAAAGGCCGTGACCACGTGCTTTTCACCACCGGCGCCCTCCTGGTGACAGCTCTGGCAGAGTCTATCCCGGGTGAGATGCGAGCTGCCTTCCGAGCCAGGCAACCGCGCTCCGACAAAGAGATAGGGCAGCTCGTCTTTAACGCGATGCATACTGTGGCAGCTGCCGCACAGCCCCGCCTGTTTCGGAGTCTCATCCAGGCGATTCTTGGATTCATTCTCGCCGGTTCGTAAATCGTGGGGCGTATCGGTTACCTTGGTCTCAGCATCGTGACACTGCTCGCACAAACCTCCGCCGTACGATTCCATGACGAGCGACGGGGTCTGCGGCACGCCGCCATGAACGGAGTGACAACTCAAACAATCGAGACGGGTGATCTCCTTCTCTTCGATTGTCACACGCTCCTCAAGATCCACATTCACCGGATGAACGCCCTTGCGTCTTGCCTCATCAAGCGACTCTGCATGTTGTCCGGGGTGGCAAGAGGCGCAGAGCCCGGCCATCTCCCTCCCGGCCACCACCAACGACGCGCTGCCTTCCCCGCCGCCGTGCGCCCGATGACAGCTCCGGCATTCGACCTTTTCAATCTCACTGCCCCCGATCAGCACAGGCTCATCCAGGTCGATTGCCACGGGATGCTTACCGGCTTTACGGGCAATCTCCTTGCTATCCGCAAAGAGTGATTCATGACAATCCTTGCATAACCCACTCTCATCGGTAGTGTTTCGCATCCAGGCGTTCTTCTTACCGTGCGTCAGACCGGTATCCTCTTCGTCATAAAGGTGCGGCGTATGACAGCTTCCACAGTAAGGTTCACCGTTGATCAGCAAGGGGTAGCCTTCGGCAATGGGCTCAACCCTCTGATCCAGGTGCCGGAAATACTCTGCCTTGTTCGGATGATAGTAATCGGGGTGTTGTTCGCCCTGGCTTAGCTTCGCTCGCGACTCCCGGACTGCCCCGTGGTGACAGCTCATGCACATGGCCTTGCTGCCGACGGGAAGCATCGGCTCTGATGCGCCACTTGCCACCGCATAGTCATCCGACCACGAGAGGTGGCAAGTGATGCAGTCTCGCTTCACGGGAGCGCTGAAAAAAGCGCCCGGCGCATTCTGTCTCATCTCGCTTTGCCGTGTCGTAATGTAGAACACGCGCACGCGATTGTCTCCCATCTCGACCACATAAAGGCGGTTTTGCCATCGCGCAAGACCGACCGGCTGATTGAAGCGTAGCGCCCGCCCTTTCTCGTCTCTCAATACACCGCTGAAACTCCGGCCAGTGAACTGCAGAATGATGCCCGAGTAGGCATCGCTCACCATCAGCGTTCGTTCCTGATCGATCACAATGCCGTTTGGTCTGAGTAGACCGTCTTCCCTGACGCTAAACCGCTCCAGGGCGCC
>JASFJY010000320.1:0-4859 GCA_050119415.1 Chromatiales bacterium
AGGCTCCATGGGCGCCGACAACCCGCCTTCGGTGCTCTCCCTGAGGGCCAAGCACCTCTCGACCTATTTCAAGCAGAACTTCGCTCAGGTCACCAACCCGCCGATCGACCCGATCCGCGAGGAGCTGGTGATGTCCCTGGTCAGCCTGATCGGTCCACGCCCCAACCTGCTCAACCTGGCCGACTCCGGTAGCTACATGCGGCTGGAAGTGAGTCAACCGGTGCTGAGCAACGAGGATCTGGAGCGCATCCGCCATGTCGAGGACAACACCGGCGGTGCCTTCCGCACCAAGACTCTCCATATCACCTACCCGGTGGCCGACGGCGCGGCCGGCATGAAGCCGGCGCTGGAGGCACTGTGTGAACTGGCTGAGCAGAAGGTTCGCGAAGGCTACAACATCCTCATTCTCTCCGATCGGCGGGTGGATGCGGACAATGTCGCCATCCCGGCGCTGCTGGCCACCTCCGCCGTCCACCATCACCTGATTCGCATGGGGCTGCGTACGGAGTCGGGAATCGTGTTGGAGACGGGTGCCGCTCTCGAGGTGCACCACTTTGCTACCCTGGCCGGTTACGGTGCCGAGGCGGTTAATCCCTATCTGGCCTTCGACACCATCCAGAGCGAGCTGCACAAATGGCCCGAAAAGCTGGAGTTCGCCGAGGCGCAGAAGCGCTACATCAAGGCCATCGGCAAGGGTCTGAAGAAAGTTATGTCGAAAATGGGTATCTCAACCTACCAGTCCTACTGCGGTGCCCAGATCTTCGACGCGGTGGGTCTCTCCAGCGAGCTGATCGATGCCTATTTTACCGGCACCGCCACCACCATCGAGGGCGCGGGCCTGCACGAGATCGCCACCGAGGCCGTGAAGTGGCACGACAAGGCCTACGGTGACCAGCTGATCTACAAACGCCACCTCGATGTGGGCGGCGACTACGCCTATCGCCTGCGCGGCGAGGATCACAACTGGACGCCGCAGACCATCGCCAAGCTGCAGCATTCAGTGCGCAGCAACGACTGGAATACTTACCAGGAGTTCGCTAAGGCGATTAACGAGCAGAACGAGATCCTGCTAACCCTGCGAGGCCTGTTCGAGTTCAAGTGGGCCGACAATCCGATTCCCCTCGACGAGGTGGAGCCGGCCAGCGAGATCGTCAAGCGCTTCGCCACCGGCGCCATGTCCTTCGGTTCCATCTCCTATGAGGCCCACTCGACCCTGGCCAAGGCGATGAACCACATTGGCGGCAAGTCCAACACCGGTGAAGGTGGCGAGGAGCCGGAGCGCTTCAACCCGCTGCCCGACGGCGCACGCAACCCGGAGCGTTCTGCCATCAAGCAGGTCGCCTCAGGCCGCTTTGGCGTCACTACCGAATATCTGGTCAACGCCGACGACATTCAGATCAAGATGGCCCAGGGCGCCAAGCCCGGCGAGGGTGGCCAGCTGCCGGGCCACAAGGTCAACCAGCAGATCGCACGGGTGCGTCACTCCACCCCGGGCGTGGGGCTGATCTCGCCGCCGCCGCACCATGACATCTATTCCATCGAAGATCTGGCGCAGCTGATCCACGACCTGAAGAACGTCAATCCGAACGCCCGCATCTCGGTGAAGCTGGTCTCCGAGGTAGGCGTAGGCACCGTGGCCGCGGGCGTCTCCAAGGCGCACGCCGACCATGTCACTATCGCCGGCTACGACGGCGGCACCGGCGCCAGCCCGCTGACCTCCATCAAGCATGCCGGTTCACCCTGGGAGATCGGCCTGGCCGAGACTCACCAGACCCTGGTATTGAATCAGCTTCGCGGGCGCATCGCGGTGCAGGCCGACGGCGGCATGCGCACCGGCCGCGACGTGGTGGTGGCCGCCATGCTGGGCGCCGACGAGATCGGCTTCGCAACCGCGCCTCTGATCGCCCAAGGCTGCCTGATGATGCGCAAGTGTCACCTCAATACCTGTCCGGTGGGCATCGCTACTCAGGATCCGGAGTTGCGAAAGCGTTTCACCGGCCAACCGGAGCATGTCATCAACTACTTCTTTTTCGTCGCCGAGGAGGCGCGCCAGCTGATGGCGAAGCTGGGTTTCCGCAGCTTCAACGAGATGGTGGGTCAGAGCGACCGTCTCGATATGCGCAAGGCGATCAACCACTGGAAGGCGAAGGGGGTCGACTACAGCCGACTGTTGCGCAAGCCGGAGGCGGGCGAGGGGGTCGCCATCTATAACTGCGAAACCCAGGATCACGGCCTCGACAAGGCCCTCGACCTGCAGCTGATCGAACGCGCCAAATCGGCCCTCGAGCAGGGCGAGCCGGTGAAGATCGAGATTGATATTCACAACTATAACCGCACTTTCGGCACCATGCTCTCCGGCCGTCTGGCCGAAAAATACGGACACTCGGGGCTGCCCGACGACACCCTTTACATCAAGGCCAGGGGTACCGCTGGTCAATCCTTCGGCGCCTGGGTTGCCAGGGGCGTGACCCTGGAGCTGGCCGGTGAGGGCAACGACTATGTGGGCAAGGGGTTGTCGGGAGGCCGTTTGGTGATCTATCCGCCGGCGGAGTCGAAGATCGGCAAGGCGGAGGAGAACATCATCGTTGGCAACACCGTGCTCTATGGCGCCATCAGCGGCGAATGCTACTTCCGCGGTGTGGCCGGCGAGCGCTTCTGCGTGCGCAACTCGGGTGCCTCCGCCGTGATCGAGGGCGTGGGCGACCACGGCTGTGAATACATGACCGGCGGTGTCGTCGTCTGCCTCGGCTCCACGGGCCGTAACTTCGCCGCCGGCATGTCGGGCGGTATCGCCTATGTGTTGGACGAACAGGGTGATTTCGGCGAACGTTGCAATATGGCGCAGGTGGAGTTGGAGCCGATCGAGGACGAGGATATCGCGTTGGAGGAGCTGGATCACCAGGGCGGGGATCTGGAAAGTCACGGCCTGGTCGATCTGAGCCACGACATGACCCGCTTCGACGCATTGCGCCTGAAGCAGCTGATCGAGAAGCATCTCCACTATACCAATTCCGAAGTGGCCAGGCGCATTCTTGACGACTGGAGCGGCTACCTGCCGAAGTTTGTCAAGGTCATGCCGGTCGAGTACCGTCGCGCGCTGAAAGAGATGCAGGCGCACCAACGGACTGCTGATGCTGTAACCAAGGGGAGCCACTAATCATGGGTAAGCCAACGGGTTTCAAAGAGATCGCACGCCAGGACCGGACCTATGCGCCGGTCGCCGACCGCATCACCCACTACAGGGAATTCGTGATACCGCTTTCGCACGAGGCGGTCGGTCAGCAGGGCGCGCGCTGCATGGATTGCGGTATTCCCTTCTGTCATCAGGGTTGCCCGGTCAACAACATCATTCCCGACTGGAACGACCTGGTCTACCACGACGACTGGCGCGCCGCCATTGAGCTGTTGCACACCACCAACAACTTTCCCGAGTTCACCGGCCGCATCTGTCCGGCCCCTTGTGAGGCGGCCTGTACCCTCAACCTGGGAGACGAGCCGGTCACCATCAAGACCATCGAGTACAGCATCATCGAGCGGGCCTGGCAGGAGGGCTGGGTCAAGCCCCTGATCGCCGAGCACAAGAGTGGCAAGCGGGTCGCGGTGGTCGGTTCCGGTCCTGCCGGCATGGCGGCGGCGCAACAGCTGGCCCGCGCCGGCCATGCCGTTGTGCTCTATGAAAAGCAGAACCGCATCGGCGGTCTGCTGCGCTACGGTATACCCGATTTCAAGCTGGACAAGAAGGTCATCGACCGGCGCATGGCGCAGATGCGCACCGAGGGCGTTGAGTTCAAGACCAACATACATGTCGGTGTCGACATCCCGGTGAAGCATCTGCTTGACGAGTTCGACGCGGTGGTGCTGAGTGGCGGCGCGGAGAAACCCCGCGATCTGCCGATCCCGGGCCGTGAACTCAACGGTGTCTATTTCGCCATGGACTTTCTGCGCACCAACAGCCATCGGATTCAGGGCGACAGGGTGGATAATTTCATCTCGGCCGAGGGTAAGCATGTGGTGGTGATCGGTGGTGGTGACACCGGTTCCGACTGCATCGGCACCTCCAATCGTCATGGGGCGGCCTCGGTGACCCAACTGGAGATCTTGCCCCAGCCGCCGGAAAGTGAGGACAAGGGCACCACCTGGCCCAACTGGCCCAACCGCATGCGCACCTCCAGCTCCCAGGAGGAGGGTTGCGAACGGATATGGCAGGTCGCCACCAAGTCTTTCATCGATGACGCCCAGGGCAATCTGGCCGGTGTCAAATGTGTTAAGGTGGAGTGGAACAAGGATGAGCAGGGCAACTGGCAGATGTCGGAAGTTGCCGGTTCCGAGTTTGAACTCAAGGCCGAGTTGGCGACGCTGGCGATGGGCTTCGTCCATCCGGTTCATGAGGGCATGCTCGAGGAGCTCGGCGTGGAGCTGGACGGTCGAGGCAATGTCAAGGCGGTCACCGAAGGGGCAAACGCCTACAAGACCTCTATCGATGGTGTCTTCAGTGCCGGTGATATGCGGCGGGGACAGTCACTGGTGGTCTGGGCCATCCGTGAGGGCCGTCAGTGCGCCCGCGCCGTTGACGAGTATCTGATGGGAAGCAGTGACCTGCCGTTCTACTGAGGTCGGAATCGTTTGACCCGAATATTGCCTCGGGGGCGATGTTCAGTGACGCAAAGGTTAGGCTTGGGCTTTACTGATATTTCCGGAATATCTAGGAAAAATAATAAGTTGGAGCCATTTTTAGAGGTTTGCCTGAAGCCGTCAAGTGAACCCTGCTGAAGCGGCCACTTAGCAGCAGACAGGCCACGGTCAATAGGGGCTAGGCTTCAAGAATCCGCGGTTGTGGACGATATACCATTTTAAGGTGG
>JASFJY010000321.1:0-4855 GCA_050119415.1 Chromatiales bacterium
ATGGCCAAGTCATCCCGGCCAAGCAATTGGAGGAGATCGCCAACAAATAATAAGGCGATCCAGCTTCGACCTTGAAAGCCTGCTGATGCGGGCTTTTTTTTGCTTTGAATAGTGACATATAGTCGATGACAACACATGGAACACTGAAAGTGAATGCCAAGGTTCAGAAAGGGCAATCCCATCCCGACACCTCCTCAAACAGCCTGACGGTACAGAAAACGGTTGGGTTTTTACTCCTTCTATTAAGTGCTGTTCGTATATGGCGTTTGAAATGTTCACTTGTCGACATAACACGTTGCTTGTGCCAGCGTCATAAGTCATTTTTTGTGCCGTCCACATAATAAACTGTGAATACATATGGAAATAAATAAGAGAACAATACTAACTATTGCGTCTAGCGCCTTGATTGGCTCTCTAATTGGCGGCCTTATTACGGGTTATGCCGCTGCATACTTTCTTGGGCAATTTTTTAGTGATGGCTCTGCATTAGCATCATCTAATCAGCTAAATTTAAATATTTCTGCTCTAGAAAGCATAAGAAGCGGCAATAATGAGAACGCAATAGAGCAACTAGAAATGGAAGCAAAAATTAATCTTATAGCCGTAGGTGCATATGACGAATATGTATCTTCATCTACGAGTACAGCAATAGAAAGGTCGATTACAAACGCAAAGAAATATTTTGAAAAACATCCTGTTAAATACGTAAATGATGATGAAAGAATATTAGTAGAACAGGCTCTTGAAAAGGTTGAATAATATTCACATAAGAGGGATAGGAAGGTGGTTTTTATCCCCCTCCCTCCCACACCACCTGGCATACGGGTCCGTACCAAGGCGGTTACCAAAAGTGTCGGGGCGTAGCCGGACAAGCAAATCAAGGTACAGAAGCTTGATCAACTTTGAAAATAACATGATCATCAGCGCGCCTATCGCCTCTTACATGAGCCGGTCGGCCCAAACTGAGAATTGAGCATGATGCGATATTTCCTCTTTTGGCTTCAGGCCTTCGCTTCATCCATTAAGAATCCACTACTATGCCGTCTGCTGACTTCTGCCCAATCACCCAATGCATTACTACATGAGGCGCTACCACCTGCGGGTGGTCGCAAAGCCGGGCAGATCTCCCCGGGTAAGAGCATGATCCTTCCCTGCACCCCAAGGGCACTTGTCACTTCGTTCGGGCGCACCATCACTATCGGCACTATCGGCGGCACTATCGGCCGCACTATCGGGACACCCATCAAATTCACTCCTGAAAGGCCCGGACACTCGCTTTCAACTCTCCGGCGACGATAGAGGGGAACATCTAAACCCTCCCGAAGGCTTTGGCCACGATCTGTTCGATGCGGCTGATCACCTCATCCGGCAAGCGATCGAACTGGGGGCGTTTCTTCTTCGACAACCGCCCTTGATTACCCTGGATTATGCGAATCAAAAGCGCAATCTCCTTCTGCGGAAGATCGAACTCGGCTTCGATCGCGGCCACTGCTGCATCGTATCCGTGCAGGAAAGCCAGCTCCCGGGGGATCTCCTGTTCGACCGCCTCGCGCAACATTTGCCCAAGGAAAGCCACCTCCCGGTCGGCCTGAAAGTAACGATAGGGTGCACAACCAGGCGCACTGAGGATCTGCGGTCCGTCATCGTGACGCAGATAATCCCACAGGCGTGTGACCGGCTCGGAGAATGCGGTCAGTACCTGATGATAGGTCGGGATATGCTTCATAATGACGGCTGAGACCGGAATCACCATATCCGGCGATACCAGACCCGAGTGGGCCAGTACGTGGTGGATGACAAACCGGTGCAGCCGCCCGTTGCCATCCATGAAGGGGTGCAGATAGACCAAGCCAAATGCGGCGCAGGCGGCTCGGATCAGCGGGTCTAAACCCCGCTCATCCTCATTGACGAAGGCCTCCCAACCCGCCATGGTCTCGCGCAAGCCCTCCAATGGGTGGGGGAAAAAGGTGATCCGCCCGGCATGATTCTCCAGCCAGTTCTGACGGGTGCGGTAGCTCGCCTCCCGGCTGTAGACATCGCGAACCACCGCGTTCTGGATGGTCACCAGGCGCGTTTCGGTCAGCCCCCTGAGCTCGCCTGCCTGGCGCAGGAGCTGCACGAACCGCTCCTCCTTGCTGGCGCTGGGGGTCTCCCGCTCGATGGCGAAACTGCCACGGGTCTCCGAGAGATAGAGATAGTGGACCGCCCGCTCGTAGAGCCCCCCCGCCTCCGACTGAGCGGAGAGCGATGCGGCTTGTTCGAGTAATCCCTCCAGAAAGGCTGGACCCGGATAGACATCCCTGGAGACCACCGGACAGAATCGCCGATCGCCCAAAGCGTTGTCCGCAACCCGATACTTGGCATAGCGCACCGGATTGCGGGCCGTGACATAGCGGTCGCTGGGAAAGAGGTCGATGTAGCGGCCACTCGGGTTGACATCCACTTGCAGTTCATCGCCCTTGAACCACTCCCAGAGAAACGCGGCCCGCCGGATATACTCGCCGTTAGGACTCTCACGCAGCCGTCCCACCAGCTCGCCAGGCTCAATGTGGTCGAAAACGGCCTCGATGACCGGCAGGTCGATCCCCTCATGGCGCAAGGCGAACTCCAGATGGCCGAGGGGGGTATCGGTGAGGGCAACGCTCGAGGGAAAGAGGACGCTGTTTTCTGTATCGACACGCCGATTTACGGAAGGGGCCACAGTCGCGGGTTTACCGGTTGGATTAACCGGCAATTTCAGTAATGAAACTAGATGGGCGTATCCGATTGCAGGCATATAGCTTCCGATTGGATCATTCGTAAAATATTCAGCGATCCAAGAAAATTATCACTAATGCCAAGATTTATCTATTTATACTCGAAATATCTTCAGGGTTACCGCTGCCCGTCATCGCCAGCCCACATAAACAGAGGGCCAATAAAAAAGTCCCGCATCCGCTATGCCGTGAGGCGTATCCCAAGTGGCACTTGGGACTTCGCGTTTTGCAGGACTCTATATTCATACTAGTATGCCCGCCCAGCAAGCACAACGAAAAGACAGGAATACGATGCTTATTGAAAGCTAAAGTAAATGTTGACTCACAACCTCGAAAAAGCACCACACTATCGGAGCACACTATCGCAGCACTATCGGGACACCCATTACACTATCGGGACACCCATCAAATTCATCCAGGGCACTGATCAGCCGGAGCGCTGAGAACGCAGTGCGGCCAATGATCTGAAAAAAGGTTATTATTGGTTCTAGTGAAGCGGATAAATAGCGCTCGTACCACAGGGAAGTTGGCCAATAACCGCTCCCGAGAGCCCTAAATCGGTGTATAGTGGTGTATAGCGGTGGATGAAAGCCAAAAATTCCCCCCTCAGGCGCAAGTCGCTGAAAACAATTTCTTATTAAATAGAGAGTGGGTTGCCATCCCAGGGGCGGCTCAGTCCAACAGGTGTTTAGCCCTCATGCACAAACCGCACGCGGGATAAACACTACACTGTTATGTGAAGAAGGCGATACAGATCAGAGTAAGCCCAAAATGAATCGAGACATCGATAGCAAGGTTATTGGATATTTTGCTTATAGTTCACCTGCTTTGGTCATATGCGAAGGAGATGCCTGCGTGATCTCCGGGTCAGAACAAAGAATGAAAGACTATTTGGCGTCGGTTGCGCAGGAATCGACACAGAAAACGACAATAAAGAAAACAAGGTTTAGTGAAATAATACAAGGAATGAAAATGGGCGCACCGTACGCTTTCGATGAAGAGTCATATAATCGCTTCTATCCGCTTGCCAATGAAATTGGACTCGATTTGAAAAAAGAAGATTTTTCAGAAACTGAAACAGGATACCATTTCGTAGTAATCAGACCATGAGCTAAGTGCTTGAGTGATCATGCCAAAGAAAAGTTTTATTCCGAACAAGCTAAGACCATGGGTAGAGGCACGAAAGAAATTCCGTCTATCTCACGCTCAGGTTCAAATGGCTAGGGAACTAGGGTTGAATCCAAAAATTTTTGGGGGCATGGTAAACCACAAACAAGAGCCATGGAAAGCACCCTTACCAAACTACATTGAAGAGCTGTATGAAAAGCGTTTCAATAGGAAGGTGCCTGATGACATTCGGCCCTTAGAAGTCAGAGATGCGGAAAAAAGAAAGCGAAAGGCGCAAAACAAGGTTAATAGAACAAACGGTGATGAAAATATCACATAATCGGGATAGGGAGCCGCTCTAGCGGCCTCCTCCCACAGCACCTTTCTATTACCCATAAATCTTTTGGTATGCATATAAACCTGAAACCATATCACACAATTTTTGTAGTCCGCGCCAGATATGCGTAATACCAGGATATCCATCATTATTTCTCGCTAAAAAGCCACCCAGTTGAGCAATCCAAGTGGTAACTTTCATGATTGATGGAGGCTTTTTTGGGATTTTGCGAATAGGACTAAATATTACAAAAAGAACTTGCCATTCTTCTTCGTTTAAAAACTCTGAGACTGGTGTATTGGGTGCTACTCTGGGTACCAAGGTTAACCAGTACACTTTCCAAGCTACAATACTAATTACTGCCAAATATCGAATAAGACGATCTGCTGTGTTTAATCGGCACGCTTCTGCATGAAATCCTGATTTGATGACTTTAAAATAGACTTCTATTCTCCATCTCAAGCAATACCATTTTACCTTTTCGATGATGTCATCATAATTGAGTAATGCCATATTGGTATACAATATCTAGTCAATTTTATCACTCCCTTGTGCACAGCTCTTCGAAGAGTCTTAGTTCATTGTTGAATAGGTCTCTTTGTCTCATTTTACTCTTTCGTTCGCATGAACCTTTCATCGATCATCGCACCGTCGA
>JASFJY010000322.1:0-4841 GCA_050119415.1 Chromatiales bacterium
TTGGAAAATTTTCATGGAAATCATTTGGTTTTTGCGGTGATGGATGGGGTCATGTGTTCGGATGTACAAGCGAGTGGTCCAGTACTAACTGAGAAAGGCCCTGTTTATACGAAAGACCAAGTGCTTGACTTCAGTATCGAAGTGTTTCTGCTAACGTACACGCCCCGTCTAACGCCTCATGCTGAAAGATATCAGCAATCAATTAACTGAGCTGGGCCGCGAACAAAGCAACAGTCAATAATGTTATTTGGATAATGTTTTTTGGTTGGACTGAGTCTGAGATTTTCAGGTCATTGATCAAGCAGGAATTACTTTTTAACCAACTTACGATGGTAGGTGTATTATGATGAAGTTGAAGCATATCAGTTTTATGCTTTTAGCCGGGAGCGTATGTATAAATGTACAAGCTGGAGACGCAGTTTTAACAGAGCAGGATATTATTTATACCGCCGAGCAGATGCTTGATTTTAATGTCGAAGACTATTTAAGGACTTATGCGCCCCATTTGCTACCTCACGCGGAGAGTATTTCACATTGGGCTGGCTATTCTACAATTAGCCCAAAGATCTTGATTACGCTGATGGAGCAGCAGTCTTCCATAATCAGCATTGAAAGCGAGGAAGGAATGGCGCGCCCATTTGCAACGCTTTCTGATAAAGTGGGATTCAATGAGCAGTTACAAGATATTTCCGAACAGCTAGCTAATCTTCATTACACGCAAAGTGATGCAAGTGGTCAGCAGTTTTCCATTGCAAGGCTGCTATCTACTAAAGGCTCACCCCAATCCGCTTCGACGAGCAGCGTAAGTGAATTAAGTGAAAGCTTTTCAAAGGCCTACTATCAGTTATTTCCCTATGAAGCTGAGGCGAAAGCAGCAACACAGGCTGAGCAAGAGGGATCAATAGCCGCTAACGCGGGAGTGGCAGCTGTTCCTAGCGCAGACTTATTACAGCTACCCTACCCGGTAGGGGATTCTTGGGTCTTTGGTGGTTCGCACGCCCATAACGGTAGTGGAAGTATCCATTCTTCTTTGGATTTTATGAATGGTGGAAATTGGGGTAGCGATTTAAGTAATTTATGGGTAACTGCCGCAGCACCTGGTACCGTAAAAGTTCATTCGAGCTGCAACATGGAGATTGTTCATGAAGGTGGCTGGTCTACGCAATATTACCATATCGATAATATACAATATTCTAATGGCCAGACGGTTTCACGAAACGCGAATATAGCGAATTATGCTTCAAACAAAAGCCAGGCGTTATGCGAAGGCGGCTTTTCATCGATGCCTCATGTGCATTTCAGTTTGAAAAAAGATGGTAGATACGTCTCATTACAAGGCGTCAGGTTTTCAGGTTTTGGCGTTCAAGTAAGTAACGTCAATTACGCTACTAATTGCAACAGTTTTTATCTGTATGAGGATGGTGGTAGAAGGCATTGTGCGTATAATCCACTACTTAATCCTGGTGTCCGCAATACTACGCCGATACCGACAATAGTGCCGACAACGGTACCGACAACGGTACCGACGACGATACCGACAACGATACCGATACCGACAACGATACCGACAACTATACCGACAACTATACCGATACCGACGACAATACCGACAACGATACCGACGCCGTCACCGATAACCGACAATGAATTCATCAAAAGGTGGGTGGATTTTGTAGATAAATACATGTCTTGGTTGATGCAGTGGTTACAAGGTAGATAAGGGCAAAGGTTCTCGAACCTGAGTTCTCGATGATTGCGCCCAGTTACTCCAGGCCTCTGAACAAGCCCTCTCGCTGTGAGAGGGCTTGTTCATTCTTTATCTCATATATTCCCTTTGGTACTGTCTCTGTACCTGTGCCTGTATCAGTCTGACTAATCCTAATATTTCACCCGGTCGCTTAGAAAAGAAGCTAACTTACGCTTTTTAAGCGTTATTCCTGGAATAATTGCGAAGCACAAAGTGCAAGCGACCTACGCTGAATGCGCACTCGCAGCGGTCTTGCTGCCCAGCTCCTGCTTCTGGTCCTCTATTCTGGCGCGGGATCGATTGATCCAAATGACGGAGCTGGGGGTGGTGTTGAAAATCGTCTGGGAGACACCCGCTGATGGGGCCGCGTCCTGCCAATCCACTATAAACCTAGGCAAAAAAACGGCAGAATAGCCGATCCCGGCCTCATCGGTCAGCGGCGACAGTGCTGGAACGGCTATTTCGTGACCTTCGATGACGCGCCGGTAGGAATCCACGAACAACACGAAAACAGGAATCATTCATGGCATACAATAAGATTGTGGTCCCCTCCGAAGGCGAGAAGATAACGGTAGACGCCAGCGGCGCACTGAACGTCCCCAACAACCCCGTCATCCCCTATATCGAGGGCGATGGCATCGGCATGGATATCACCCCGGTCATGATCAAGGTGCTCGACGCCGCTGTTGAGAAGGCCTACGGCGGTGAGCGCAAGATCGCCTGGATGGAGATCTATGCCGGCGAGAAGTCGACCCGGGTCTACGGCGGCGATGTCTGGCTGCCCGACGAGACCCTGGAGGTGGTGAAGGAGTTCGTGGTCTCCATCAAGGGGCCGCTGACCACCCCGGTAGGCGGCGGTATCCGCTCCCTCAACGTGGCCCTGCGCCAGATCCTCGATCTCTATGTCTGTCTGCGGCCGGTGAAGTACTTTCCTGGCACTCCCAGTCCGCTGAAGAGACCCGAACTGGTCGATATGGTGATCTTCCGCGAGAACTCCGAGGACATCTACGCCGGTGTCGAGTGGGCGGCCGGTTCACCCGAGGTCAAGGAGCTGATCGAGATCCTGCAGAGCAAGTTCGGGGTGAACAAGATCCGCTTCCCCGAGACCTCGGGTATCGGCATCAAGCCGGTCTCCAGCGAGGGCACCAAGCGCCTGGTGCGCAAGGCTCTGCAGTACGCCATCGACAACGACCGGGATTCGGTGACCCTGGTGCACAAGGGCAATATCATGAAGTTCACCGAGGGGGCCTTCAAGAACTGGGGCTATGAGCTGGCGAAAGAGGAGTTCGGCGCGGTGGAGATCGACGGCGGACCCTGGTGCGGCTTCAAGAACCCGAAGAGCGGCAAGGAGATCATCGTCAAGGACGTTATCGCCGACGCCTTTCTGCAGCAGATCCTGCTGCGACCCGCCGAGTACAGCGTCATCGCCACCCTGAATCTCAACGGTGACTATATCTCAGACGCCCTGGCTGCCCAGGTGGGCGGCATCGGCATCGCGCCGGGGGCCAACCTCTCCGACACGGTGGCCATGTTCGAGGCGACCCACGGCACCGCCCCCAAGTACGCAGGTCAGGACAAGGTCAATCCCGGCTCCCTGATCCTCTCCGGCGAGATGATGCTGCGCCACATGGGCTGGTTCGAGGCCGCCGACCTGATCATCGAGAGCCTGGGTGCGGCCATCTCCGCCAAGACGGTGACCTACGATCTGGCGCGTCTGATGGACAATCCCACGGAGCTGAGCTGTTCCGCTTTTGGCGATGCCATGATCGACAAGATGTAGGCGGACGCCGATCTTCAGCCGAACCCAGGCCTCATTTGATCGTTTCAATCGAAGCCGGGTGGAAACCCGCGGATAAAACCTCATCGGGTGCGGTTCACCGCACCCTATTTTGTATGGCTGCTATTCAGCGGTGGTCGGTTACACTTTGTACTTTGCTAATATTCCAAAAATAATAAGTAAAGCCTCAAGTTAGTTTATTTTCTAAGCGACCGGGTGAAACATTCGGGCTAAACCCATGGCTGTTTTTGATACTTGTGAATGAGATTTAACTGATTAGTGTTTAGTCAACCAAGCAGTGTATGGTTCCAGATGTAATGGAATGTTGTTTAGTGGAGAATTTAAATGGGAAAATTTGGGAATTCCGCTTTCCTTCGCCTTTCACTGCTTACGCTGATGCTTCTTCTGCTTTCGGGTTGTGCGACTGTTCATGAGATGTCACTCTCGACTGAGACAGACGCACTGGATCTGAAAGATAAAGCCCTCATATTGATGTCCTTGCAACTCAAGCATGAGTACAAGCCAAGATATCAGCCCGACGTGGCTGTCATTCATGTGGAGACGGAAGCAGCGGATTCTAAAGCGGATCGGCACAACTTCAAAATCGACGAGGCAGGGAAGATAGAAAACTCAGATGGCGGTCTATACCTGTTGAGAATGGAGCTCGATCCCGGACACTATGTGCTTAGAGGCGCTACAGCCATGTATAGAGGATTCCCGATTATCGCTTCATGCATGATGCCCATACACGCCAATGTCGAAGCAAAATCCAACACAGTGACCTATATCGGACGTGCCAGTGGGATCACCCGGAAGAGACAGGAGGGTGAATTTCGCTCTGGACCGCCGCTTCCCCTGCTGGACCAGTCGGTCTCGGGATTTTCAGGCAGTACCTTTGATGTGGAACTGTCTGATCAACGGGAGGAGGACCTCAAGGCATTCCGTCTGATCTTTCCCGCCCTTACCGATGTCGATATTCAGATCGACGCACTTCCCCCCTTTGACCGCGAGCGAGCGCAGTCTTGGTGGGAGAACGGAGGGAAGGACAAGACCACCGGGCCGGATACTGAAAAGCAAGCTGCCGCCACCGAAGTATCTGACATGTAGTAAAAGCGTACTTGGTATCGGGTTAGTTAATTCGATGCCGAGTATTCCATAACATTGATTGTCAAGCGGTACCGGGTGGACGAGCTCTCGACATGTGTGTGTTCACGGAAGCCATACCGACGAGCAGCCACCGGTTAGCTGTTCTCCATTAGAGAGTTCGATATAGCCCATCTTATCGCCGTTCTTGTGAGCCTTGGCAACCATGGCGGC
>JASFJY010000323.1:0-4819 GCA_050119415.1 Chromatiales bacterium
CCCAGCTCGGGATTGACCACCGGCGGATTCCACAGCAACAGGTGTTTAGCCCCCTGGGGCGCGCCGCTGTCAGTGACCGCCTCGACCTCGCCGCCGATCAGCTCGCGCGCCAGCTCCGCCGGGTTGGCGATGGTGGCTGAACAGAGAATGAAGAGGGGATCAGCCTTGTAGAAGCGGCAGATGCGCCGCAGCCGCCGCAACACATTGGCCACATGGGAGCCGAAGACCCCCCGGTAGCTGTGCATCTCGTCGATCACCACATAGCGCAGGTTCTCGAAGAACTGGGCCCATTTGGTGTGGTGCGGCAGTATGCCCTGGTGCAACATGTCGGGATTGGAGACCACGATGTCGCCCCGGGTGCGCACCGCCTTGCGGGCATCCCCCGGGGTGTCACCGTCGAAAGTGAAGGCACGTACCCCCAGCTCGCCGGCCTCGTTGAGGGCGGAGAGTTCCGCCACCTGGTCCTGCGCCAGTGCCTTGGTGGGAAAGAGATAGAGGGCCTTGGCCCGCTCCCGCAGGGCCGCCTGTAGCACCGGCAGGTTGTAGCATAGGGTCTTGCCCGAAGCCGTGGGGGTGACAATCACCGTATGCCGGCCGGCGCTTATCGATGTCCAGGCGGCGGTCTGGTGGCTGTAGAGACGCTCGACGCCCCGCTGGAGCAACGCCCTTGCCAGGCGGGGTTCGAGCTCGTCTGGCAGCGGACAATAGTTACCCGGCCGGGCTGGGATCAACAGTTCGCCGGTGAGACGCTCGCCATACTCGGCGCGCAGCCGGGCCGCCAGGTGCTCGGCCGGGTCCTGAGGAAGATAGGATGGTTCAGTGATGTCTTCGGCAGCAAGGCTCATGCTCTGTTCTCTCCTCGTTCTCTTGGTGTAGAATAGAGAACAACAGGAGAAAAAATCAAGGCCTTTCACCCTAGGGCCTGTTAACACTAATCCGATAGGCCCTAGAATGCGATGATTGCGCCGGGGTCGCTGTTCAGATGTGGATTTGCGATGGAGCCCATTCCCCGGTCCGTAAACGTCACATCCGTGTGCCATGCCTCAATTGCCTAAGCTATTGAAGCATGGCATGGGCGGGTCTCTGAAAACGTCTAACATGATGGGACAGGACATTCACTTTCCGCCCAACGGCGTTATCATCTCCTCTTGTCGAGTGACTACAAGTCGCTCATTCTGCCTTGCTGGGCGAAAAAATTGTCCCAGCAGAACCTATTTGATACGTGATAACAGGCCCTAGCATGAAACTGACCCGACGCCAGCATGAGATCCATCAGTCCCTGCGGGACTATCTGGAGCGCTTTGAACACCCACCCACCTACGACGAGTTCTGTCACTTCCTCGGGCTCAGCTCCCGTGGATCGCTGCACAAGCACATCCAGGCCCTGATCCGGGCCGGGCTGGTGGAACCCACGGAGGGCCTGCAGCGGGGCATCCGGCTGGTGGAGACTGAACAAGAGGAGGGCATCCCCTACCTTGGCCGCATTGCCGCCGGTAATCCCATTGAGGCGATCCCCCGGGCAGAGCGCATGACGGTACCCGACGAGCTGCTAGGTCATGGCTCCTGTTATGTTCTGCAGATCGCTGGAGATTCCATGATCGAGGAGGGTATCTTTGACGGTGACTATGTCGTTATCGAGCAGCAGGAGTGGGCCGATAACGGGGACATCGTCGTAGCTTTGATCAATAACGACGAGGTGACATTAAAACGAATCGAGCAGAAACCAAACAAAGTGATTCTCTATCCGGCCAATGCCTCAATGAAGGCCATGGCCTACAGAGCGGACGAGGTGCGGATTCAGGGCATACTCAGAGGCCTGATCAGACATTACAGATAGGTCCTGTTGAAGCTTTCACATACCCCCATCGCACGTCAACCCAGTAGTGGAAAAACAACTGTGTCGATTTAAATCTTCTCTTTCAATATCAGCAAAAGATTCGACTAATTCAGATTCTCAAGCACACTAATCACGATGTTCTATGGTAGATTTAATTTTTATCGTTAAGGAATATTTTTGCTCAAACACTGTTAGAGATGACACGCTCCTCTTCAGTTGCAGCAAAGGGTTAAGAAGGAAAACCATCAGTGATAACGGAACTTGTACTACAAATTGCATCGGCACCAGGCATTCAACTGAAAGTGGTAAACCGCCTAAAGCAGCTCGGCCTGGTCTGCACCCAAAGGACGCTAAAAAATACCCCCTTCGTCGACACCCGATATCTGGTACTTGAACTGGATGGCCCGGAATTGCCCAAGCAGCAGATCGTCGACCAGCTCCGAGGAGCACATGGGGTTCTCTCCATCGATAAGTTAGTTCAGGTAGACAGCGCCTCAACCGAGGTCACCGAGAAAAAGCAAAAACCTGAGCTTCAGCAAACGATTACCCCGGAGGAGGGAGATGTCGAGATACGCGACCGCATGCTCGTCTTTTCCCTGCTGAGCCGCTACCCCAATGTGGGCGGACGCCTTTACGAAATCCTCAGCACTATTCCCGTGGATGATCGCCTTATCCGGGCCAAGCAGCTCGGACACAGCTTCGGCCTGTACCTGTTTGAACAGCAGAAGCTCACAACTCCAGTGAATAATCTGAACGATGCCCTCTCTCGCCTGATCTTGCCGGCGATCTCACCCATGGCAGAACTCCATCTGCAAGACAATGTGCTTGCCATCACTTCATCGAGAATCAACATCAAGCAGAAAAAGCCCTTGGAGCACTCCTGCCAATTCCTGCTCGGCGCGCTGAACGGTCTTCTCTATGCTGCGCTTCCGGGGATATACCGCATTGAAAAGCTCTGTTGCGCTGTGCATGGAGCAGAGGACTGCAAGTTCCAGTTTCACTCACCCGAAAACGTGTAAACCACTATGCCGACGACTGGGCCCACGACTTTGTAGCAGAGGCATTTGACCGCTTCACGAGGCCCTGGACGATGCGACGGATCCAGCTCTGGAAGGACCTCGACGCCTGCCACTCCTCCCTGCGAAGTGCGCCTTGCCTTGGCCCAGTAGCGGGGCTCTGAGTGTTACTGAATTTACCGCACGGCCCACTAGCAGCTCCAGTAGATCTCTGTCCACCTCCTGATCCTATACTAGGCTTGTAGTGATTGCTTAGGAATTGAGAGGCGGATATTTACCGCTTCAGCGAGGCGTTGATGACAACGTTTTCGGGAGGGAATGCCATGAGTAATACAACAATGGAAGACACCTCAATGGATGATGGCACGGAGATCCGAAAACGTGCGTTCGAGCGCAAGGCGAGGCAGGCGACGCATCAAATTCTCTTCTATCTCGGACTCTTCTACCGCCCTATCACTTTCTGGACGCGCAGCACGCATGGCAAGACCGAGGAAGTCCTCAAGCATGATTCCGACCCAGTGTTGGCACGGCTGCAGGCTCTTGTGGACGGTGTTGGCTATCGCGACGATCCAGCGGAGACGGATTCTTGGAAGTTGCTCCGACAAAAAATCGAAGACTGCGAACATCTCTGGCCATATCGGGTAAAGGACGGCGTCCTCCTCGGAGAAGCGGAGACTGACAGTAAACTCCAGGAGCTGCGTGACGACTGCTCCAAGTTCTTGCGCGATAGCCGCCCTCGGGATTTCGTCACGTACATCACACACCTGCTAAACATGGGGAAGCTGCAGATCTTCCGCTGGCTGGCTAAGATCCTCATCAGCATCGTTGCCATCTATCTGCTGTTTTGGTTTCAACAGGTAGCCGGCCTGGTGCGTCAGACTGGGTGGAGCACATTGCTGCCGTTCCTGCTTTTCCTAACCGCCGCAATGGGGCCTTATTGGCTGGGGCGTTATGCGAACCTCGACAACAAGCAGTACTGGTGGGACTTCGGGGGAGAGCCGTTTCGCAACAAGGATGCCCAAGCTCCCGAGCGGGGCTTATGCCGTTTTATAAAAGATAGTCGCGTGCCGTTAGCGCTGCTGGTCAGAGCGCGTATGACTATAGCCACATCTCTCGTAGCGCTCGCGGTAGCGTTGCCGGCCACGTTTCTCATAGCCTCCTGGCAGGACATGATCCTCTTTACAGTCGCGTTGATCTTGGCACTGCTCTTCGTTCTATACCAGGCGGCACAACTTCTTGATTTTTGGGATTACTACGACCCGGGACCTGTGCGGATGTTTTTCCTCCTTATACTGCTCTTCGCACTCTGGGGGATCAACGTCTACATGCTGTGGCTTGCGCCGCTGTTACTCTGGATACTCTTTTTAGGGGGGTTACTATGGTATATGCGCGGAGTCTACAACGACTGGAAGAGCAAACAGAAAATGGAATTAAAGGACGCGCTCTGGACCAACGGTCAAAGCGCAGCGGTCACAGCGGGGCTGTTCTCAATAGCATGGTTGGTGACGGGTATCGCGCTCACGCAATTCGGCGAGCCCTGGCAGGACGACGGATCGGGGTTCAAACACCTTGAGGAGGGAGACTGGCCGAAGCCCGTCAAAGAGTGGGCCATGAAGCCTGAAGAACAGGCCTCGAAAAAGACGATAAACGCTCCGGTCGTTGTCCTGGCTGCCTCGGGCGGTGGCTCACGCGCTGCGATTTACGTCGCGCAGACGCTCTTGATGCTGCATGAGAAAGAGTTCAGCCACATCGGCTGCAACCTCCAGGCCATCTCAAGCGTGTCCGGAGGCAGTCTAGCCAACGCCGTCTACATCACACAGCGCCTTGGCAAACCCTGCAACAATGCGCTGTTCGAGCAACTGCAGGGTGAAAACGGTCTGATGGAAGCTGTGGCGGGCGACTTTCTGCAACCCACTATTATTGGCGTACTTCGCGGCAGCTTTTTCTGGAAGCTATTCGGCGGAGG
>JASFJY010000324.1:0-4798 GCA_050119415.1 Chromatiales bacterium
AGGATGCACCGATTTCGTGGCCTGTCTCCTCACAAACGCTCGCAAAAATCCCGTAAACTGAAACCCTGCAGGTTCATTTTGATCCCCTTGAGCAAACCGAGGACCTTAAAGCGTTCTCCCATCTCCGACGGCAGCGTCAGCCGCTTGACCCCCTGCATTAGCGCCATATGCTGGGCCACGTCGGTGGGATCCGAATTGGCCAGCAGCGTATCGAGACCGTTGGCGAGCAGGAAATGGGCCTGTGTCGTATATCCGCCAAGTTGGAAACCCGATTCAAACGCGATCCGCGCAGCGGCACTGAAGTCCACGTGACTGGTGATGTCCTGTAGGCCCACCCAACGAAAAGGGTCGTCGTGCGCGCGGTGGCGATAGTGGCACATCAGCGTGCCGCGAGCACGTTGAGGATAATAGTACTCACGGACACAGTAACCGTAGTCGATTAGGATCACCGCGCCGCGGCGCAAGCTGTTGGCAAGCGCGCCCAGCCAGGAGGCCTGCCGTAGATTGACCTCGGAGACATAGCCTGTCGGCAGCCCGCCAACGGCGCAGCGGAGCTGATCGACCGCCGCCGCAAGCCGCGGTGTCTCGACCTCGAGAAAACGCTCCTCCAGCCCGCTGTCGGTATAGACCACAAAGGACTCCTCGACGCCCGTCTCTGCGATGCGAAAACGGCTGACCGGCATGGCGTCGAGCAGTTCATTGGCAATAACGAAACCGTCGAAGGCGTCCGGCATACTGCGTATCCAGACCACTCGATCGAGCAGGTGGGGAGCGCGTTGCTGAAGCGTCTCCCGCTGACGCGCCTGCAGCTCAGGACTGATCTCGAGTATGGCGTAGTGCCGCGGCAGCCGATCGAATCGTTCCAGCTCCACCAGCATGTCGGCCGCCAACAAACCGGTACCGGCGCCGAACTCGAGAACATCCCCCTGTCGCCCCAGCAACTCCAGAACCGGCGCTGCCTGCCTGGCCATGCACCGGGCAAACAGAGGTGAAACCTCCGGGGCGGTGATGAAATCCCCCGCTTCACCAAATTTCCGACTACCGGCGACATAGTAACCCAAGCCGGGGGCATAGAGCGCCATATCCATGAAGTGATCGAAGGGAATACCATGCGACGATTGGTCGATGGCGCGCCGGATCTGTTTCAGCAGTTTGTCACTAACCGCCTGTGCCGCCCTGTCCGGAATCGGCAGACGCTGAACATTGGCTGGCTTGGATAAATTGATACCGTCCGGCATGAGTTCAGAAACCTTGTTGAATCCGCTAGAGTATTAGCCGAGCATTCTAACCCATTCGATAATGCTAGCGCAGAGATTATAACCCCTGTTGCCCTGGGGCCTCTCCCGCATCGATCCGGGCTTAAACACGAGGCATCGGCGTGATACAAAACGAGACAGACCTTACTGGCAGATGCGCCCTGATCACGGGCGCCGCCCATCGTATCGGTGCCACCATCGCCAAACAGCTCCACGCCCAAGGTGTAGATCTGCTTATTCACTATCGCCAATCGGCAGCAGCGGCTGAAGCACTGCGCGACGAACTCGAAGCCGATCGCGCCGATTCCGTACGGCTGATACAGGCCGACCTGCACCATACCGAAAGCCATCATAGACTGGTCGAATCCGCTTTGGCATTTCGCGGACGCCTAGACCTGCTGGTCAACAACGCCTCCAGTTTCTACCCCACACCACTGGCCGAGGCCTCTGTAGACCAGTGGGATGACCTCATTGGCAGCAACCTGAAGGTGCCCTTTTTCCTTGCCCAGGCCGCCGCCCCACTTCTGCGGCAACAGCGGGGCGTCATCATCAATCTCATCGATATCCATGCCGAGCGACCATTAAAAAACTATCCCATCTACTCGGTGGCCAAGGCGGGCAACGCCATGCTGGTAAAGTCCTTAGCCAGGGAACTGGGACCGGAGATCCGGGTCAACGGCATCGCGCCGGGAGCCATTCTCTGGCCTGAACAGGGCCTGTCGGAAGGTGACCGCAGAAACATCCTTGAGCGCACCGCATTAAAACGCCCGGGAACTCCGGAAGATATCGCCCGTACCCTGCTCTTCCTGCTGAGGGACGCGCCCTATATCACCGGACAGATCATCGCCGTCGATGGCGGCCGCACCCTGCAACAGTAACCAAAATGAACGACACTCCAAATCGTTTTATGGGTAGTTTCCGGCTCGAGAACGACAGGTCCTGGACCCCGCAGGAACAACTGACGAAACAGCGGGAGCAGGATCCACTGCAGACGCTTCAAGCGCTGCTGCAATCACAAGACGGCAAGTAAGAGTTCGAGAAATCATGACTGAAGTAACCTCCGGTCTCACATTCAGACAAAGCGTCGACCTCATGGTCGACAGAGCACTCTCTCTCATGGACCTGGACCCGGGTATCGCGCATGCAATCAAGTGCTGCACCTCTGTGCTGCAGGTCAGCTTTCCGGTGGAGATCCGCGGCAAGATTGAAGTCTTCACCGGCTGGCGCGCCGTGCACAGCATCCACCGGCTGCCGGCCAAGGGCGGCCTGCGCTACTCCGAAAAGGTCGATCAGCAGGAGGTTGAGGCGCTGGCTGCCCTGATGACCTACAAGTGCGCCATCGTCGACGTGCCCTTCGGCGGTTCCAAAGGCGGGCTCTATATCAATCCTGATAACTACTCCCGCGACGAACTGAAGCTGGTCACCCGACGCTTTACCCGGGAACTGGCCACCGCCGGTTATATCAATCCCGCAACCAACGTACCCGCCCCCGACGTGGGCACGGGTCAGCGGGAGATGGCCTGGATCGCCGACACCTACAAACACCTCTATCCGGAAGATATCAACGCACTGGCCTGCGTCACCGGCAAGCCGGTCGCTCACGGCGGCGTCAACGGCCGCACCGAAGCGACCGGACGCGGCGTCAAGTACGCCCTACAGGAGTTCTTCCGCCACAAGGAAGAGGTCAACGCCACCGGCCTGGACGGGGGGCTGGAAGGCAAACGCATTGTCATACAGGGTTTGGGCAATGTGGGCTACCATGCCGCCAAGCTCCTCAGCGAGGAGGACGGGGCACAGATCATCGCCATCATTGAACGCGACGGCGCTGTGCACAATCCCCAAGGCATCAGTGTCGAGGAGGCCTACTACTACCGCAGCACGCACGGCGGCTTGAAGGGCTTTGCCGGTGGTGAGTTTATCGAAGAAGGCTCCCGCGCCCTGGAGCTGGAGTGCGACATCCTCATACCCGCGGCCATCGAAGGGGTCATCAACGAAGACAACGCGTCCAATATCCGCGCCAAACTGATCGCCGAGGCCGCCAACGGCCCGATCACCTTCAAAGCCGACGCTATCCTGCGTAAACGGGGCGTGACCATTCTACCGGATGCCTATATCAATGCCGGCGGTGTGGTGGTCTCCTATTTCGAATGGATCAGAAACCTCAGCCACATGCGCTTCGGCCGCATCGAGCGGCGTCTCGACGAAGCCCGGGGACGCAGTGTGATCCGGGCGCTGGAAGAGACCACCGGCAGAAAGGTGCCCGACTGGGTCTGCGACAGCCTGGCCCGCGGCGCCGACGAATTGGACTTGGTGCGCTCCGGCCTCGACGACAGCATGCGCCAAGCAATGCAGGAGATCATCGACATCCGCGGCCGCAAGCCCGAAATCGAAGACTACCGCACCGCGGCCTATGTGATCGCCCTGCAGAAACTGTCGCGCTCCTATCTGGATATCGGGGTTTAACTCGTGTGTTTCACTCGGTCTCGCCGCCCAGCTACGGTATTTGCTCACTCATCGATAAGCAAGCTCTTAATTCAATCGCAAATCCGCATCTGAACGACGATCATCCCGGCGCGATCATCGCGTTCCCGGACGAAACATTCGGGTTATTGAATGAAATATTCGGGTTGGCTCCTTCGAGTCGGGTTCATAAAAAATTCCTATAGTGGCATGCCGATCGATTGCCATAGTTAAACGCTTTCGATCAAAATGAAACCATCTGATTGAAAACAATGTAATTCTCAAGACTTCATCAGTTTTACATCAGGCCCATAATTCGCAGGTTCGAGTTGATTTTCCCGCCTTCATTGAACCATCCACCACTCACAGGCTTGAACCCGATGATTGTTTGACTAGTGTTCCCTATACCCAATCACGAAGTACCAGAGCCGGAGCCTGCACGACACAACCATCAATTCCAAAAACATCGGACAAATGAACACAGCCTATAGGAAGATGGCAGCTGCAATCCGCGGCACGAGTCCGTCTCGCCATGATTGGTCAATCTGCTCATTTGCACGTTATACATGGAGGAAATAATGAAAATGTTAGATAGACTTTTTGGCAGAGGTAAGGATTACCCACCCCTGCCACAAGATAGCCAGGCCACGGCCAGGCTCGATGAGATTCACGAGGAGTTGGAATCACTAACCCATAAAGTACGCGATCGTTTGGAAATCGTGCCGGCTGACCATGCGGCCTTTATCTTTCTGGGCAAACCGCCCAAACGTTTCGGCATTGCCTGGATACACGACGGCAAGGTCAGCAGCCTGAAGGAGCTGGTCGATGAGCATCACCTGACACCAGCCGGTGTCGACCAGCTACTCAATGAGCTGGGTGAGGCCTACACCCACGCCACTGATGCGCCACGCTACTGCAGCCATGTCGGCAACAAGGATGTGGTGGTCATTCCTTCCAAGGACCTTGAAAATGAGGTGCAGGAGATTCTCCAGCACACCATCCACTAGGGGACGATCCGAGAAGGAGAAAGGGAGAAAAATAAAAGCTTGAAATGGAAACGGAGCCAATTGGCTCCGTTTCCA
>JASFJY010000325.1:0-4789 GCA_050119415.1 Chromatiales bacterium
AGGCATTGCAAGCGCAGGAGGCAATTTATACTGTTTTAAAAATCGAGGACATAATCCCACACGGACTATGTACACATATCAAGACAGAGGGCATAGCATCTTAATTTATGCGCGAACTGAACAGCGTTGGAATGGAAGGGGTTATGAAACATATTATGTTCGTAATTACAAAGGGCCTTTTGCTGCCCCAAAAACACATGATAGTTGCAAAAGAATATCGTCTAGACATTTTTACGGCGGTTTCTAGTCAAATCCCTCTCTTGAATCAGTGCACGGATAAACATATGAACTGTTAAAGAACATGCACCTCATCTGGCAATTGGAAGTTGCGAAGCTCACTACACCACTAAACTAAGCGCCAGAGTGGAGACTCATATTTGTTAATTTGTTTAATCGAATAGACAGTAAATATGCAAGGATTTCGTGTGCTGACTGCGCACAAAACAGAGTTTGGACTGGAGTCGCAATCGTCTCCGGTCCACACCCTGTTGTGGTGTCAATAGTAAAGCCAAATCAAGGGCACCGATGTGGGGTTATGGCATTCTACAAATTATTAGGTATTACCAATTTTGCTAGCTCCGCGGTTTACGGCACCGGAGACCGCCCGGGAGTGTATGCCAGGGTTTCCCGCTACCTTGATTGGATCGCGGGTAAAATGAATGGCAGCACCACTCAGGATATAACGGCGGAACCAACGTCAGTGTTTTCGGCTTAACTGGGGTGGGATGAGAGTCAACGCGTGAGGTGACCCTAACGAATGGCAGTGACTCGTCACTTCTTATACAAAGCACCCAGATCGACGGCGATCCTGAATTATCCATTAAGTCCGATAATTGCCAGCAAACGATACTGGAAGCCAATCAGCAATGCTCAGTAGTCATCAGTTTTAACAGCCCGGAAGCTGGTGGGAAATCCGCAAAACTCTCATTCGAAACATCCAGCGCCAAGAATTCAGCAGTTACAGCTGAAACCGTAGCTGAAGCATTGCCGAAAGCTGATTTGGGCGAGGCGCTGGATAATACCTCGCTCTCCTGGTTCAGCAACAGTGAATCACCGTGGAGGGTGGCTTATGGCGGCAGTTATGTCAATGGAAGTGCCGCCAAATCGGCTGACTCCAAAGATCTCCAAGACTCATTTCTGGTCACACAGGTAACAGGTTCTGGCACCATATATTTCCGTTGGAAATCATGACCCAAGAACGAGGATGACTTTATTCTGTTTTTCATCGATACCATGAGGATGGCTGTTATTGACGGAGAACCTGACTGGAAAACATTAACCCAGGTAATACCTGAAGACACCCATGAATTATCTTGGATGTATGGTCGATATGAGGGAAGCACCACTGCAGCGCATAGCGGATTACTGGATGATTTTCAATATGATTCCAGTTCACCGACAATAGAACCCACAATAGAACCGACAAAGGAGCCGCAAATACAACCGACAGTTGCACCGACAGTTGCACCGACAGTTGCACCGACAGTCGTACCGACACAGTATCCTAAAGATGATTCTGGGCTGTTGGAATGGTCCTATCAGTATGACTGGTCATGGTCGACTGACTAATAACTAGAATGCTTGTTGATATCAATGCGGACTTATAAGTACCAAGAAATTGGCTTCGGTTTTTTCAGTGTAGGTACATCTATCTTTTAATTAGATCTTGTTTATAGGATTCCGTACTGCCTTAACCCGAATGTTTTAACCTGTTCTGTAAGTTTCCTTTTAAGAGACCGGCTGAAGCATTCGGGTTAACTAACCACTGAGATCACTATTATCGCTTTGTGTTTGTATTGCTTTTACTCTCATTGTTCTTCCACTTTTCGTTCGAGCTGCCCTTGTCGTCAACGCGCCAAATTGCGAGGGCTTCATCCGCTATAAACGTATCTCGTCCCGCGCGCTGCCTGCTCTCTATATGAGATACTAGGGTCTGTGTAATAGGATCTGTTGTCGGCTAAGCGTACTGCCGAGATCAGGAAATTCCACCAATATGCAAAGCCCCACATAGTTGCCTACAGTTAGAGCCGATGCTGGCAGACTTTCGGCAACCAGTCTTGAATTGACATTCTTCACTTGTGTTTTTTATTTTTGCGGCGAGCTTGCCAACGTGATTGTGTTTGCGTGAGCATGGCAGAACTCATGCCTAGCTGCTTTGCCCACGCTCTCCTACTTCTAACGCGTTTTCTGATACCGAGAGTTTCCGGATCTGCTTGACCTACAACTGCGTCGGTTGCTACAAGACTGTGCTTATCGCTGGAAAGGTCGGCGTAGGTGTAGGATTTTGAAACTGGATCTTTTAGCTTAGTTTGCTTCAATCTCTCATCGGTGAAATATATAGTTTAAGGATATTATGCCAACAAGTGAGATGGTAATAAGTCACATAACTTATCTATTTCAGTCTGAAAAATCAGGGGAATTTAGCGACAAAATATTTTAGTGTTTTTCACTGCATAGTTGTATTTTTGCCTTTTTTATTCGCGCCAGATATTTTCGTTGATGTGACAAAACTACTGCCGCTACTGGTCAATGCTAGAGGCACCAAAGGATCCCATGCAGTCACAACGTCACAGGATCAACAGAAACCACATGTCTCTTCCTGGTGATTCTCAGCGCCCTCATGCATACCAACCAGTACAGGCACACAAATTTAGATTTGCAACGGCATGCTTCACCGATCGCCTTCGCCGTTGCAGTGGCCGAGGTCATATGCAACCACGATTACACTATCGATCAGTGATTGACAGGCGACATAGGGCATATATGCGCTCGAACTGACTGACAGCAAACGAGTCGATCTGCTCACGGGTGAGGAGGATTGTTAGCGTTTTGCCCTTTTGATGTTACCCGCCACGCGGGATGCGATTTCCATGTGCCACGCCTTCCCGAGCAGTACACTCCACTACCCGAACCCGTCAGAGCAAATGCTGATACTGGACTACGAGACAGGTACGGGGGCGCGTTCAGCCGAGGCGGCTAATTGCCAACCCTCAGAAATACCCTTTAATAACAGTTAGTTAATTACTTTATCAAGCGACCGACTGAGCCATTCGGATTAAACGGCTGGCAATTGGAAAATTCCGCATATGAACATATTCTGAAGTTGAACGGGGTCAAATATATTTACACTTATCCCGTTCAGTCAATGCTAGATTGTGTGATGCGCGTTCAAGCACAGCGATTTTTGGCAGCGTAACATCCGCTTCAACAGTAGGGATTTTTTTGCGATTAGGACATTATGAAACAGTCGTATATCAATATTTTGTCTATATGCGATATATGAACCAGCACATGTTGCAACTTGGGAAGCGTCAGGAAAGGACTCACTCCTCTCCACAGACAAATATCGCCATGGCTTGACTGTTTCGTTAATGACAAGAAGTAAGAGGGAGTTACATGTATTTCGCCTTCAAGGAGTATAAGGTTCTTTTGGCAGAGTCATGCAACTATCTCCTAGGGAGATGCATCGTCCCGGGTAACATAATGGGGACGGGAACTCAGCCCTATCACACCAATTGTCGATCAGTCAACGAACTACACCTTTCAGTCGATCACAACCGATGGTCATATCAGCGGTACGATATTACCTGCATAGCTGTAACTTCGCTTCAAGGCTGATTATTCTGGAATTGAAGTCAATATGTTTAAACAGTCAATAGGACAGTGAAATTCACGATCATAGTACTCTGACAGTCATGAATCAAATTTAGCGACTTTCCAGATCGGAATAGGCGCCATCACGCATTATGAATCATCATCGGCTCGTTAGCGATGGTGGTTAATGCATGTAACCGTATAACAGTTTTATAGAATAGTAAGGACACCGAATATGCCTAATACCAAGCATATGTTCATTTCCGGAAGTCTTCTAACACTTTCGGTTGTCGGTCTACCCATTTCCGCCCAAGCTGAAAACTGTACCGAGACCCCAGTCGACGGTCAGGTTTATAGCCTCATCAATGCCGGTAGCGGGCAAGCCCTCGATATCTACGGCTCTAGAAGAGGTAGTGGCGCCAATGTGATTCAGTGGCCCTATAAGGAGAGCCTTAACCAGCAGTTCCTGCTTACCGAACTAAGCAGCGGCTATTGGTCGCTCAAGGCCGAACACAGCGGCCTTGCAGTTGATGTGGCTGGTTTGTCTCTAGAGGACGGCGGCAACATCTTGCAGTATGAATACAGCGGTAGTGAAAGCCAGCAATGGCAGTTGAAACGCTCTACTAACGGTGCATACGCTTTGGTGGCGCGGCATAGCGGTAAGATAGCGACCGTCAACGATAACAAGGCCGGAGGCAATGTCTTCCAGCAAGTTGACTCCGGTTCAGCCAACCAGCTCTGGTTTTTCAATCCGGTTAATGGGAACTGCGTCGAATCGGAAACGACGGCAGAGCCGACTGCTGATGAACTGACTTCGGAGTCAACCACCTTTGACTGGGACAGTTGGTGGGAGAGCTTCTGGGACTTCATCATTGAGTTCTGGGAGAATTATGGACCGACTACGGAGCCGACTACGGAGCCGACTACGGAGCCGACTACGGAGCCGACTACGACACCGACTACGGCACCGACTACGGCACCGACTATGGCACCGACTACGGCACCGACTACGGCACCGACTACGGCACCGACTACGGCACCGACTACGGCACCGACTACGGCACCAACCACGGCACCAACTACGGAGCCGACAACAACACCTGAATTATCTGAGGGCCGATTCCGTGTAGATGATGCGGGCAACATCACTAAAGATGGCGTTGAAATGCCCATTCACTGTGGCGCGTGGTTTGGC
>JASFJY010000326.1:0-4783 GCA_050119415.1 Chromatiales bacterium
AGGCCCTGTGGCAAGGTCTCGACCTGCCGACCCCGGAGTCGGTGTTGATCCGTGATGCAGCGGACCTGGAGGCGGCCTGCAGTCTGGGATTTCCACTGATGATCAAGCCGAGCCGTGAGGGTTCCAGTATCGGCATGGCGAAGGTCGATGATGCCCAGCAGTTGCGACAGGCCTGGGAGTCGGCACGCCGCTACGACGACACTGTGCTGGCGGAGCGTTGGATCGTCGGTCGCGAATACACCGCTGCACTGTTGCAGGGCGAGGCGCTGCCGCTGATCCGGCTGGAGACGCCGCATATCTTCTATGACTTCAAGGCCAAATACAGCGCTGACACCACCCGCTATCACTGTCCCTGCGGCTTGTCGCCGACGCAGGAGGAAGAGCTGCAGGCACTTAGCCTGCAGGCCTTCGAGGCAGTCGGTGCCGAAGGCTGGGGGCGGGTCGATCTGCTGCTCGACGAACAACAGCGCCCCTGGCTCATTGAGGTCAACACTGTGCCGGGGATGACCGATCACAGCTTGGTACCCATGTCGGCCCGAGCTGCTGGGATCGAATTCGATGAGTTGGTGCTGCGCATTCTCGCCACCAGCCTGGAGCGGGCATGAGCAAGCGGCAGCCACCACCGACCGCGCCGAATGTCTGGTGGATTCGGGTCCGCCGATCGCTGCCGCCGCTGCTGCTTGCGGGGCTGCTGCTCACTGTCCTGGGACTGCTGATCCAGCAGGCAAGCGATCCGCAAGTGCTGCCGGTGCGGGTGGTCGGTGTCGATGGTGAGATCGTCCATCTCGACCGTCAACGTCTTGAAAGCACAGTGGCGGGGGCGGTGGAAGGCAGCTTCTTCAGCGTTGATCTGCCACGCATCCGTGACAAGCTGGAGCAGCTGCCCTGGATCGAGAGCGCCAGTGTGCGGCGGATCTGGCCCGACACCCTGCGTGTGCGGGTGGTGGAGCAGGTGCCCCTGGCCTTCTGGGGCGAAGATGGCCTGGTGAATCAGCGGGGCGAGGTTTTCCGGCCCGCAAAACTGCCGCAGCTGCACGGGCTGGCGGTGTTGCACGGTGGTGACGAGAGTGCGCCCCGCATCACGCGGGAGTACCTGCGTATGCGCACTCTGCTTGAGACGGCCGGTTTACATCTTATGCATGTCTGGGTCGATGCGCGGCAGGCTTGGCGTCTGCAGACGCACAATGGTTTGATGCTGAACCTGGGACGGCGCGAGTTGATGTCGCGACTGACCCGGTTTGTGCAGCTCTATCCCTACCTGCGGCGGCAGACACCGGGTCAGCCGGAGACGGTGGATTTACGTTATACCAACGGATTTACCGTGCGCTGGCGTGAGGACATGGAGGCAGAGGTCAATTTGCAGAGCCGTGCACTGCAGCGTGCGGCGGCGAGGATTGCAGGTAACTGAATGACAAAGAGAAGTGAGAAGAACCTGATTATCGGGCTCGATATTGGCACCTCCAAGGTGGTGGCGATCGTCGGCGAGGTTAGAAGTGACGGCGGTATCGAGATCATCGGCATCGGTTCCCATCCCTCGCGTGGATTGAAGAAGGGAGTGGTGGTCAACATCGAATCAACCGTGCAGTCGATCCAGCGGGCGGTGGAGGAGGCCGAGCTGATGGCCGGCTGTGAGATCCACTCGGTCTACGGCGGTATCGCCGGCAGCCATATTCGCAGCCTCAACTCCCATGGCATCGTCGCCATCAAGGACAAGGAGGTGACCCAGAGCGACATGGAACGGGTCATCGACGCGGCGCGGGCAGTGGCGATCCCGGCCGATCAGAAGATCCTCCACATCTTGCCCCAGGAGTTCATCATCGACGAACAGGAGGGCATCCGGGATCCCATCGGCATGTCGGGGGTACGGCTCGAGTCCCGGGTTCACATGGTTACCGGTGCGGTGAGCGCGGCCCAGAATATCGTCAAGTGCATCCGCCGCTGCGGCCTGGAGGCGGACGATCTGATCCTGGAGCAGCTCGCCTCCAGCTATGCGGTGCTCAGCGACGACGAGAAGGAGCTTGGCGTCTGCCTGGTCGATATCGGTGGCGGTACCACCGATATCGCCGTCTTCACCGGAGGGGCGATTCGTCACACGGCGGTGATTCCCATCGCCGGTGATCAGGTCACCAACGATATCGCGGTGGCCATGCGCACGCCGACCCAGCATGCCGAGGAGATCAAGATCAAGTATGCCTGCGCGCTGACCCAGCTGGCCACCAGTGATGAGACCATCGAGGTGCCCAGCATCGGCGAACGGCCGCCGCGCAGGCTCTCCCGCCAGACTTTGGCAGAGGTGGTTGAGCCCAGATACGAAGAGCTGATGACCCTGATTCAGGTCGAGCTGCGGCGCAGTGGTTTCGAAGATGTGATCGCCGGCGGCGTGGTATTGACCGGCGGCAGCTCCAAGATGGAGGGGGTTATCGATCTGGCGGAAGAGGTTTTTCACATGCCGGTGCGGCTCGGGGTGCCTCAGTACGTCAGTGGTCTCGCCGACGTGGTGCGCAATCCGATCTACTCTACCGGCGTGGGGTTGTTGTTGTTTGGCCAGCGCAACCGGGCCCAGGGTGGGCATGAGCTGGGGCATGAAGGCGGTTTGAAGGCGATTTGGGAACGCATGAAACAGTGGTTCCAAGGCAATTTTTAATCAATTTTTCTGTTCAGGCACGACAGACAAGGAGTTTAAGGCAATGTTCGAATTATTAGACACACACACTCAGAGTGCAGTGATCAAGGTGATCGGCGTCGGAGGCGGCGGCGGTAATGCGGTCAACCACATGCTGACCGGTGATATCGAGGGGGTGGATTTCATCTGCGCCAACACCGATGCCCAGGCTCTGCGTAACAGCGAGGTGCGGACCCTGCTGCAACTCGGCTCTGACATCACCAAGGGGCTGGGGGCGGGCGCCAATCCCGACATCGGCCGCCAGGCGGCGATGGAGGACCGGGACCGTATCGAAGAGGTGCTGAGCGGTGCCGATATGGTCTTCATCACCGCCGGTATGGGAGGAGGGACCGGCACCGGCGCCGCCCCGATAGTAGCCCAGGTGGCGAAGGAGCTGGGAATCCTGACCGTGGCTGTGGTGACCAAGCCCTTCGGCTTCGAAGGCGGTAAACGCATGAAGGTGGCCGAGGAGGGCATGGCGGATCTGGGCAAGAACGTTGACTCCCTGATCACCATTCCCAATGAGAAGCTGTTGGCGGTGCTGGGCAAGGAGATGAGTCTGCTCAACGCCTTCAAGACGGCCAACGACGTGTTGCTGAATGCAGTGCAGGGTATCGCCGAGTTGATTACCCGCCCGGGCCTCATCAACGTCGACTTCGCCGACGTCAAGACAGTGATGTCGGAGATGGGGGCGGCCATGATGGGCTCCGGCGAATCCTCGGGCGACAAACGCGCCCGTGAGGCGGCCGAACGGGCCATCCGCAGTCCCTTGCTGGAGGATGTCAATCTGTCTGGTGCCAAGGGCATCCTGGTCAACATCACCGCGGGTCTCAATCTGGCTATTGGCGAGTTCGACGAGGTGGGCAACACAGTGCGTGAATTCGCCGACGACGATGCCACCGTGGTGGTCGGTACCGTCATCGATCCCGATATGCAGAACGAGATGCGGGTCACCGTGGTGGCCACCGGATTGGGGGAGAGGGCTCGGGTGAATATCCCCAAGCCGTCCCAGGTGGAGGAGATCCAGCCGGTGAAGTTGGTCAATTCCGACATAGTTGAGCCGGAGCTGGGCGACTATCGGGAACTGGATCGGCCTACGGTGCTTCGAAACGGTGCAAACGCTCGCCAAACCGGTGCAGCTGCAACAGAGGGGAATCTGGATTATCTGGATATACCGGCTTTTCTGCGTCGACAAGCAGATTAATTTAAAATGATTTGTGAACTAATCTAAAAAATCGTACCCTAAATTTAAGGTTATTGGCACAATCGTTGAAACATGAAGAGAAGACAGCTGTTGAGGTCGATTGTACTTAGGAGCCATTGGCCTACTGTTTTGTCGGGTAAGCCCGTGTGCTAAAATATTTACCTTTTTGGAGGCCCGAGGGGCCTCGGGTTGGGAGCAAGCAGTCAATGATTTGGCAACGGACATTAAAGAATGTGATTCGCGCCACCGGCGTGGGTCTGCACACGGGTGAGAAGGTCTATCTCACCCTGCGGCCGGCCGCGCCTGATACCGGCATCGTATTCCGTCGCGTTGACCTTGAGCCGGCGGTAGAGATCGCCGCTTGTGCGGAGAATGTGGGCGACACACGGCTCTCCAGCACGCTGATGCAGGATGGCGTGAAGGTTTCCACAGTGGAGCACCTGCTCTCCGCCTTCGCCGGTCTCGGTATTGACAACGCCTATGTGGACGTGAGTGCGCCCGAAGTGCCGATCATGGACGGTAGCGCCGGTCCCTTCGTATTTCTGCTGCAATCGGCGGGTGTCGAGGAGCAGACCAAGGCAAAGCGTTTCATACGCATCAAGCGAAAAGTCGAAGTTGTGGAGGGTGATAAACGTGCCTCCTTCGAGCCCTTTGAGGGGTTTAAGGTCACTTTCTCCATCGATTTCGACCATCCCGCTTTCAATGAGCGCTCCCAGTTCGCCACGGTGGATTTCTCCTCCACCTCTTTCGTGCGCGAAGTCAGTCGTGCCCGTACCTTCGGTTTCCTGCGTGACATCGAGATGTTGCGTCAGAAGGAGCTGGCCCTGGGCGGCAGCCTCGATAACGCCATTGTGGTAGACGACTACAGGGTCATGAATGAGGACGGTCTGCGCTACGAGGATGAGTTCGTCAAGCAC
>JASFJY010000327.1:0-4774 GCA_050119415.1 Chromatiales bacterium
GGTATGGCGGCCGCGGCATCGGTCAGCGCCGGCAGGGTGTGGATTACATCCCCCAGTGAGGAGGTCTTGATCACCAGCACCCTCATGCCAGCAGCGCCTCAAGTGAGTCGATGACCTGCGATGCCGCAAGCTGGTTGAGGCAGTTGAGGTGGCCCAGGGGGCACTCCCGCTTGAAGCAGGGACTGCACTCCAGGTCGAGGCGTACAATGCGTGAATTGTTGTTGAGGGGCGGTGTGAATGAGGGATCGGTAGAACCATAGACCGCCACCAGCGGCCGCCCCAGGGCGGCCGCCACATGCATCAGGCCCGAGTCGTTGCTCACCACCCCATCGGCAAGGGAGAGCAGCGCCACCGCCTGCGCCAGCGAGGTACGGCCGCTCAGGTCGGTGCAGCGGTTGTCGCTCTGGCGGTTGATCGCCGCACAGGCCTCCCCATCCTTTGCGGAACCGAAGAGCCAGACCCGCCAGCCCTGCTGCATGTAATGGCACGCCAATTCGGCATACGCGACCGCCGGCCACCGCTTGGCGGGGCCAAATTCCGCACCCGGACAAAGGGCCAACATCCGCCCCCCTTCCTGAGCGAGCCCCTGTGCCCGCAGTGCGTCCTCCACCTCTCGCGCCTCCACACGCAGGCTTGGCGCTTCGATATGCGGCAGCGCTTCGGTGCCGGCGGGTGCGGCCAAGGCCGCGAATCGTTGAACCATCATCGGCAATCGCGCCTTGTCCAGACGCCGGATGTCGTTGAGCAGACCATAACGGCTCTCGCCCACCCAGCCGGTGCGCCGGGGGATGCCGGCAAACAGAGGAATCAGGGCCGACTTGAGGGAATTTGGCAATAAAATCGCCTGAGCATAGCTCGCCTTGCATAGAGCACGGCCAAGCCGCCAGCGCTTGCTCAGCCCCAGCTCACCATGACCTAAGGGCAGGTCGATAATACCACTCACTTCCGGCATATGTTGAAGCAAGGGCCGGCTCCAGGCCGGCGCCAGCACATCGATGACGGCTGTCGGCAGGCGGCGTTTGATGGCTTTAAACAAGACTTGCGCCATCACCATATCGCCTGCCCAGGAGGGGCCGACGACGAGGATGCGCGAAGTGGGGCTCACTCAGTGGCGCGATCAGTCGGTGAGCTGATAGTGGGCCCCGCAATAAGGGCAGATCACACTACCGCTCTTTTCGATCGGCAGGTAGACGCGGGGGTGCATGCCCGCCAGGGCGTCACCCGGGCGCGGACAGCACAGGGGCAGATCGTTGCGGGTCACCTTGATGATTTGTTGTTGCGAGGTGTGTTGCTCAGCCTGGGTCATGCTCTTTTCTCCTCAAACCAGCTCCAGCCAATCCCGATGAGCGTCGAGCCGGCCGTGCACCAGATCGAAATAGCTCTTCTGCAGCCGCTCGGTTATCGGCCCGCGGCTGCCGTTGCCGATGGCGCGGTTGTCGACTTCGCGGATCGGCGTGACTTCCGCCGCGGTGCCGGTGAAGAAGGCCTCGTCGGCGATATAGACCTCGTCGCGGGTGATGCGCTTCTCGACCACTTTGAAGCCCATCTCTTCGGCCAGCCCGATGACTGTCTTGCGGGTGATGCCGTCGAGGGCCGAGGTCAGGTCGGGGGTGTAGATGACGCCGTCGCGGACGATGAAGATGTTCTCGCCCGAGCCCTCCATGACATAGCCCTCGGCGTCGAGCAACAGGGCTTCGTCATAGCCGTCATGCAAGGCCTCCTGCAGGGCCAGCATGGAGTTCATGTAGTTGCCGTTGGCCTTGGCCCGGCACATGGTGATATTGACATGATGGCGGGTGAAGGAGGAGACGCGGATGCGTATCCCCTTCTCCATATTCTCCGCCCCCAGGTAGGCGCCCCACTCCCATGCCGCCACCATACAGTGGACCCGCAGGTTGTCGGCGCGCAGCCCCATGCCCTCGGAACCGTAGAAACACATGGGCCGGATATAGGCGGAGTCGAGATTGTTCTCGCGCACCGCCGCCTTCTGTGCCGCGTTGAGCGTGTCGCGGTCGAAGGGCATCGGCATGTTGAGGATGTGGGCGGAACGGAACAGCCGGTCGGTGTGCTCCTGCAGCCGGAAGATGGCGGTGCCCTGCTCGGCATGGTAGGCCCGCACCCCTTCGAAAACGCCCATGCCGTAGTGCAGGGTGTGGGTCAGCACATGGGTCTTCGCCTCGCGCCAGGGGACCATTTCGCCATCCAGCCAGATGACTCCGTCGCGGTCTGCCATTGTCGACATCATGGGAACATTTTTCCTAAACTATCACATTTCTTGCATCAGACAGGACCAGATGTCCTGTACCAGCGCCCGCTCTTCGACCAGCTTGTCGCTCGCCACCAGGGGCGGTTGGTCCTGCAGTGCGCTGCGATGATAGGCCGCGCGCAGGACCTTATAGACCCCCATCAGACGTTCCGCCGCATTGTCTGTCAGCAGACCGAGTCTCGACAGGGTCTCCAGCAGGCGGATGTTGTCGGTCCAGACCAGCAGGTCCGGATGGTCGTGGGCCCACCGAAGGACCGTGTATTGAACCATAAATTCGATATCGACGATACCGCCCGCACCCTGCTTCAGGTCAAACAGTTCCGGGGTGCTCTTGTCCAGACTGGCGCGCATCTTTTCGCGCATCTCCACCACCTCGGCGCGCACTTTTTCCGCCTCCCTGGCCTGTCCGATGACCTCCCTGCGTATGGCTTCGAAGCGCTCCCTGACCCGCTCATCCCCGGCCACCACCCGGGCACGGATCAGGGCCTGATGCTCCCAGGTCCAGGCACTCTGGTGCTGATAGGTCTCGAAGGTCTCCATCGAACTGACCATCATCCCGGAATTGCCATTGGGGCGTAATCGCATGTCCACTTCGTAGAGAATGCCGGAAGGGGTACGGGTGGTCATCAGATGGATGATGCGCTGGGCCATGCGGGCGTAGAAAACATCCACCGAGACCGGCCTGGCACCATCGGTCATAGCATTACGGTCGGCACAGCCGTGTAGAAAAACCATATCCAGATCGGAGCCGTAGCCCAGTTCGATGCCGCCCAGCTTGCCGTAGCCGACCACGGCGAAACCGATCTCATCCACTGTCAGGCCGGGGGGCTTGCCGTGGCGCCGGGACAGTTCGTTGAAGGCGAGACGGATCACCTGCTCCACCACGCTCTCGGCGATCCAGGTGAGATAGTCGCTGACCACCATCAGCGGAATGCGGCCGGTGATGTCGGCCGCCGCCACCCGCAACATATTGCTCTGGGCGAATTGGCGCAGCAGCTCCATCTGACTCTCCAGATCCTCCCCGTCTATAAGGACCAGCTCACTTGCCAGCTCGGCCGACAGGGGTTCCCGCTTGAGGGGCGAATAGAGCCGCCGTGGATCGATCAGTTCGTCGAGGAGAATGGGATGCTGGATCAGCATGCTGGAGATCCAGGGGCTGATGCCGGTGAGTTTGATCAGCTGGGAGAGGACCATCGGATTCTCCACCAGCAGGGCGATATAGGCGGTGCGGCGCACCACCGCCTCCAACAGGGCCAGCACCTGTTGCAGGGCCACATCGGCCCGTTCGGAATGGCCGACCGCCTCCAGCAGCAGCGGCATCAGCTGATCGAGCCGCTCGCGCCCTTTGGCGCTAAGACTCCGGCAGGCATGGCCGCCGCGGAAGATCTGCAACCGCTGCAGGGCGGCGGCTGCGTCGGTGAAGCCGGCAGCACTGAGAGCGGCGGCGGCCGGCTCCTTATCCATGGCATCCGACCAGACACCGGTCAACGACTGGCTTTCTTGCTCGTTCTCGGCCTGGGGCGCGGCGAAGACCATGTCGAAGTGGCCCTGCACCCGTTTGCGATGAGATTCCAGCAAGGGCACGAAGGTCTCCCAGGAGCCGTAACCCATGGCGCGGGCCAGGCGCAGACGCCCTACCTCGTCGGCCGGCAGCAGATGGGTCTGCCGGTCCTGCCAAGCCTGCAGCCGGTTCTCCACCAGACGCAAGAAGATATAGGCCTCGGCCAGCTCCCGCACCACATAGTCGGGCAGCAATTCTCGTTCCTGCAGCACCTGCAATACCTGCAGAATAGGACGGATCTGCAGCGCCTTGTCGCGGCCTCCGCGGATCAGCTGAAAGGCCTGACCGATAAACTCGATCTCGCGGATACCGCCAGGACCCAGCTTGATATTGGCCTCCATGCCCTTCTTGTGCAGTTCGCTGCTGATCAGCTGCTTCATCACGCGCAGCGATTCGATGGCGCCAAAGTCGAGATAGCGGCGGTAGACAAATGGCCGCAGCATGGCCATCAGCTCGTCCCCCGCTCGCCGGTCACCGGCCACCACCCGCGCCTTGATCATGGCGTAGCGCTCCCACTCCCGCGCCTGGGAACCGTAATAGCTCTCCATGGCGCCGAAACTCATGGCCAGGGGACCGACGTTACCGAAGGGGCGCAGGCGGGTATCGACCCGGAAGACGAAGCCCTCAGGCGTGTGGTTGTCAAGCGTCTGCACCAGCCGCTGGCAGAGGCGGACGAAGAACTGCTCATTGGTGGGACGGCGCGGACCGTCGGTCTGGCCGCTCTCCGGGTAGGCGAAGATCAGATCGATATCCGAAGAGAGGTTGAGTTCACGGGCCCCCAGTTTACCCATGCCCAGCACCACCAACGCTTGAGCCTCCCTAGCGGTGTTGCGTGGCGTTCCCATCTCCGCGACGCTCCAGGCATAGAGCCGTTCCAACGTCTGCTCGATACAGGCATCGGCCAGCATGGAGAGATCCCGCAGGATCTCGTCGAGCGGCGCCAGACG
>JASFJY010000328.1:0-4768 GCA_050119415.1 Chromatiales bacterium
TCATCACGGTCATCTCTTCGAGGACGGTCCACAACCCACAGGTCTGCGCTACTGCAACAACGGCGTGGCCTTGAAATTCATACCGGCCGAGGCGTGAAGGCGATCCAGGATTTCCGTCTGGGCTAGGCCATCTGCCTGGCCCGCCTCCGATGCGACAGAGGAGGGTCGGCAGGCTATCGGGGTCCGGCTCTGCGGCACAGACAATCCGACGCCGCTATGGGCGGTGGCTGGCTGGGAATCCGGGAATCCACGGTCACTGTGTCTTCCAGGATTCTGCGGAATCAGGTCGCTAATTGCGATAGTGTGTAGGTTGTGCTATTCTTCGCGCCGATTGCAGTAGAGAGAGTATACTCAGCATATCGGCCTCGTCTCTCGCATTGAATTATAATAAAACCCCGTTAGCGGGGTTTTTTTGTTTTCGAAATCAGCCCTGCTAACGCTTTTTCGTCTCTGGCGGTTAGCATCGCCGGTTAATACGGGTGGGGTGGGGTGTAGAAAACACGGGATGGGCCATGAGCCCATTTTTTATTGGGTGATTGCATGCGGTCTGTACCTGAAAAATTGAAGCTGCTTGTCAAGCAGGAGGTTGAACTGCTGGGTTACGAGTTGGTCGGTGTCGAGTTCATGGGGCAGGGCAAGGGTGCGGCTGTGCTGCGGATCTATATCGATCATGAGGATGGCATCACGCTGGATGACTGCGCGGAGGTGAGCCATCAGGTGAGTGGCGTGCTTGATGTGGAGGATCCCATCAAGGAGAAATATCGACTCGAGGTCTCCTCCCCGGGACTCGACAGACCGCTGTTTGAACTGGAGCACTTCGAGCGTTTCAAGGGCAGGAAGGTCAGGATCAAGACCCGGACCAAGATCGACAACCGCCATCGATTCAAAGGGATGCTGGATGGTGTGGAAGAGAATCAGGTTTTGATTGAAGAAGAAGGTACTTGCTATCGAATTCCCTTCGAAGAGATAGATTCGGCAAGGTTGGTCCCTGAATTTTGAAAGGGCCTGTCAACAGGCCCTAGGAAGCAACTGATGAGTAAAGAGATACTGCTGGTCGTAGATGCGGTTTCCAACGAGAAAGACGTCGAAAAGTCGATCATTTTCGAGGCGATCGAGGCCGCCCTGGCGTCTGCCACCCGGAAGCGTAACGGCGACGACATTCTGGTGCGCGTCGCCATAGATCGTGCCACCGGTGATTACGATACCTTTCGTCGCTGGGAGGTGGTCGAGGCCTACGCCCAGGACGAGCCCGACGCGGCCCTGCGACAGATCACGCTGGAGGCGGCCCGCGAGGAGAATCCCGACATCCTGGTCGGCGAGTTCGTTGAAGAGTCCATCGAATCGATCGAATTCGGCCGCATCGCCGCACAGGCCGCCAAGCAGGTCATTGTGCAGAAGGTGCGGGAGGCGGAGCGGGCCAAGGTGGTCGAGGCCTTTCGCGATCGCGAGGGCGAACTGGTCACCGGGGTGGTGAAGCGCATCGACCGGGGCAACCTCTTCCTCGATCTGGGTGGTAACGCCGAAGGCTTTATCGGTCGTGAACATATGATTCCCAAAGAGTCGGTACGTGTCGGCGACCGTCTGCGCGGCTATCTTTATGAGGTGCGCTCAGAGCCACGGGGACCCCAGCTTTTCATTAGCCGCACTCTGCCTGAACTGTTGATCGAACTGTTCAAGCTGGAAGTGCCGGAGGTGGGCGAGGGACTGATCGAAATCCGCGGCGCCGCGCGCGACCCCGGCCTGCGCGCCAAAATCGCTGTGCGGGCGGTGGATCAGCGCATCGACCCCGTGGGCGCCTGCGTCGGTATGCGCGGTTCCCGCGTGCAGGCGGTCTCCAACGAACTCAACGGCGAGCGGGTCGACATCATTCTCTGGAACGATAATCCGGCGCAGTATGTGATCAACGCAATGTCGCCGGCGGACGTGGTCTCCATCGTTGTCGACGAGGATACCCACGCCATGGATGTGGCGGTGAGCGAGGAGAACCTCTCGCAGGCCATCGGGCGTGGCGGACAGAATGTGCGACTAGCCAGTCAGCTGACCGGCTGGGAACTCAACGTGATGGACGAGTCGCAAGCGGCGGAGAAGAACGAGGCCGAGGCCCGTAGTTTCATGGAATCCTTCATGGATCAGCTCGATGTGGACGAGGATGTGGCGGCGATCCTGGTGCAGGAGGGCTTCACCACGGTTGATGAGGTGGCCTATGTGCCGATGGAGGAGCTGATCGCCATTGAAGAGTTCGACGAAGAGCTGATCAACGAGCTGCGCAACCGGGCCAAGGACTTCCTCCTCACCCGCGCCATCGCCAACGAGGAGGCGTTTCGTGAACCGGCCGAAGACCTGCTCAACATGGAGGGCATGGATGAGAGTCTCGCCTTCATCCTCGCTGGCAAGGGAGTGGTGACCATGGAGGATCTCGCCGAGCAGTCCATCGATGACCTGATGGAGATCGATGGTATGGACGAGGAGCGTGCCGGTCAGCTGATCATGACCGCCCGCGCACCCTGGTTTGAAGAGGCTGAGTAGCGCGCATAGTGGAGAGTCGGCAAAGTGATAGGTACGGTAGACAAGGCAAACTCGAGAGGCCTGATGTATGAGTGAAGTAACGGTAGCACAACTTGCAAAAGTCGTAGGCATTCCAGCCGATCGGTTGATGGAACAGTTGGCTGATGCCGGGATCCAGGCTAAAGACCCCGAAGATAAGATCTCCGACGAAGAGAAGAGCAAGCTGCTGCAGCATCTGCGCGAGAGCCATGGCAAGAAGAAGACTGCCGGTATCTCTACCCCGAATAAAGTGACCTTGCGACGCAAGACGGTCAGCGAGCTGCGTCAGCCCAGCGCCAGCGGGCGTGGCGCACCCAGTCGTGCCGCACCCGCCAGTGCCAAGACGGTTAGTGTGGAGGTTCGTAAGAAGCGTACCTACGTCAAGCGCGCCACGGTCAAGAGTGATGAAGTCCGCGCAAGAGAGGCCGAAGAGGCACGCAAGGCCCTCGAGGAACAGGCCAAGCAGAAGGCAGCCTTCGAGGCCGAGGTCGAGGCGCGCAAAGCAGCGGAGGCGGCCAAGCGGGCCGAAGAGGAAGCGGCCAAGCGCAAGGCCGAGGAAGAGACTCAACGCAAAGCCGAAGAAGAGGCCAAACGTCTGGCGCAAGAGGCAGCGGCCGCGGAAGAGAAGCCGGAAGAAGTGGTGGCGGAGAAGCCCGCTGCAAAACCGGAGCCCGCCCGACAGCGCAAGGGGCGCAAGGAGAAGCGCGAAGGAAAAGAGTTGGAGGTCGACGAACGTTTCGAGCGCAAAGAGCTGCATGTTTCCGAGGAGGTGCGCGGCAAGCGCAAGAAAAAGCCTGCCAAGCGTAGAGTGGCTGCAGCACCCGCGACCGAGGCCCAGCACGGCTTCCAGAAACCGACCGCGCCGGTGGTGCACGAGGTGAAGGTGCCCGATAGTATCACTGTGGCCGATCTGGCCCAACGCATGAGCATCAAGGCCGCTGAGGTGATCAAGGTGCTGATGAAGATGGGCATGATGGTCACCATCAACCAGATGCTTGATCGCGACAGCGCCGTGCTGGTTGTGGAAGAGATGGGACATGTTCCGGTGGAGCAGCGCGATGAGGATGTCGAAGCGGAACTGCTGAGCACGGAAGTTCAGGCTCAGGCCGAGGGCGAACTGACACAGCGTCCGCCGGTGGTCACCATCATGGGTCATGTAGACCATGGCAAGACTTCACTGCTCGACTATATCCGGGCCAGCCGCGTGGCGGCGGGCGAGGCGGGTGGCATCACCCAGCATATCGGTGCCTACCATGTGGACACCGACAAGGGCACCATCTCCTTTCTCGATACTCCCGGCCATGCCGCCTTTACGGCGATGCGCGCCCGGGGTGCGAAGGTGACGGACATCGTCATTTTGGTGGTGGCCGCCGATGATGGCGTAATGCCCCAGACCAAGGAAGCGATCCAGCACGCCAAGGCGGCCGGTGTGCCGCTGGTCGTGGCGATCAACAAGATCGATAAAGAGGATGCCAATCCCGACCGAGTAACCCAGGAACTTTCCCAGGAGGAGGTCATCCCCGAGGATTGGGGTGGCGACACCATGTTCGTGCAGGTCTCAGCCAAGACCGGCCAGGGTATCGACGAGCTGCTCGATGCGCTACTGCTGCAGGCCGAGGTACTGGAGCTGAAGGCGGTCGAGAAGGGTCCGGCCACCGGCTCGATTGTGGAGTCTTCGCTGGACAAGGGGCGCGGCCCCGTGGCCACCGTGCTGGTGCAGTCGGGTACCTTGAACCGGGGCGACATGATCGTCTCCGGCCAGGAGTTTGGCCGCGTGCGCGCCATGTTCGATGAGACAGGCCGCTCCATCAAGAGTGCCGGGCCCTCCATACCGGTGGTGGTGTTGGGTCTCTCCGGTACGCCGGAAGCGGGCGATGACGTACGTGTCGTCACCGACGAGCGGCGTGCCCGCGAGGTGGCGGAGTTGCGTCGTGACAAGCAGCGCGACACCCGTCTGGCGGCGCAAAAGGCGGCCAAGCTGGACGAGATGTTCACCCAGATGGCCGAGGGCGAAACGCAGAACCTCAATATCATCGTCAAGGCCGACGTACAGGGCAGTGTCGAGGCACTCAAAGAGTCCCTGGTGAAGGCCTCCACCGACGAGGTGAAGGTGCGGGTGGTGGCCTCCGGCGTCGGCGGTATCAACGAGTCCGATGCCAACCTGGCGGTCACTTCAAATGCCATCATCATCGGTTTCAACGTGCGTGGCGATGCCGGCGCCCGT
>JASFJY010000329.1:0-4728 GCA_050119415.1 Chromatiales bacterium
GGCTTTGATTCACAAGGCAATGTCCTGATCAGCTATACCGACAAAGAAATCATCCAACCAAAAGAGATCACGTGCCTTTGTGAAATAAAGGCACAGGATGCCGGGAGAAAACTGCTGGTGCTCCAGCTGGACAACCAAACCGCCTGTATTATGGGATTTCTCGAAAGAGCGCACATCAAAACCAGCGAAAACACAGCATTTGAATTTCAATGGAATGATACACAACTAAAATTGACGGACGCCTACATAGAACTCAGATGCGGCAAATCGCTAATCAGAATGACAAATAAAGGGGAGATAATCAGCCGAGGCGAAAACATTACCAGTCATGCCAACCAGGGCAACAAGATTAAAGGCGCCTTCATTAAGTTAAATTGACGGATAATACCTGATTACCATGTCATTTTTTATCGTAAACGATACTCCATTCAAATCCAGCAGCGCCGTTCTTTATGATCAGCATGCCAACCATATTTGGGTTACAGTCATCAAGGCCACCTACGATCTGAAGGAGGACAACAGCATATCACTCGCGGAAAATCAGGAGGACGTCTGTCTTTATCCTCGATATGCCGGGAAGCCAGGCGAATCCGATTTGCTTCGCGATACCGAAATGATATTCGAACACCCGGGCACCGATGTGTTGTTCAACGGTTCGGTTCATGCGCGGAATGAGACGGAAACCGTTGCAAGCATCGTAGTAGGCAAGAAAGCTAAATCCATCAGGGTATATGGCGACCGTTACTGGAAATCATCTCCATTTGGTTTGATCCCCTCTGATCCAGAACCCTTCACGTCAATGCGGATAAGTTATGCTCGCGCCTATGGTGGATCCTACAAGGATACCGCTAAGGAAGAAACGGTTTCCTACCCCTACAATCCGATAGGAGTCGGTTTTGCCAAACGCCGAAGTGATGCAAAAGGATTTCCCTTACCCAACATCGAGCAGCTTGATCAACCAATTAAGTTCTGGAACGACCAGGTACTCCCGGCGGGATTCGGGGCCTTAGCATCAAGCTGGCAACCACGCATCAAGCTGGCGGGAACCGCCGATGATAAATGGAAACAACAACAGGCGCCGCTCTGGCCCGAAGATTACTCTCCAATGTTTCACAGCTGCGCCTCTCCAGGACTCAATATCGTACCCTGCCTGAAGGGGGAAGTGCCTATCAGGCTGGTCAACCTGACACCCGCGCGCGTAACCGAGTTCAAATTACCAAGAGAGTTTTTAGTTGTTCATAGCCAAATCAGCGGGCACAAGATACGACACCCGCTACAGATGGACAGGGTGATCATCGAACCAGACGGATGCAGGCTGGTTCTCGTTTGGCGAGCCGCCCATAACTGCGGTCGTGACGCAAGAATCGTTGAGCGCACCACCATCGAGAGCAAGCAGGCCATTTCGTCCGGCTGAACGGGGGGGGGCAGGATGACAGATGAGAACGAAGCGCTATGGTTAGCTTGCGTCGGCGCGCAGACCCCGCTTGGATTGGATGCCCAATCCACTGTTGCCAGCCATGGGGGAGGAATCAAGCGTTTCACTCACAATGTTTTTTTACGAAACCAGCAACAGGGCGAACCATTCCTGATCGCCGAATTGCCCTTTTTCGACAGGTTTGAAATATCAGAGAGAATGATCGCGATGGGTCGCGCCGCATTGGACGAGGCCTTACAGGGCGTGAACCGACCCATCGAGTCGCCACTGCCTGTCATTCTATCTCTGCCTTCGCTGCGTCCCGGATTTGATCGACAGCAACAGGTTGCGGTCGCCAAGGCGATCATGCAAAGCCTGCCGTGCAAGGCGCACGCAGATTACCACATTCTGATCGAGGCGGCCCACTGTGGCGGCATGCACGCCGCGGCGATGGCGCAGGCCATCATGCAGGAAAAAAAACAACCGCTCTGTCTGGTTGGCGCCATCGACTCGGCCATGGAATCGGAATACCTCAACTGGCTGGCCGGTCTCAATCGCCTGAGCTGCGAAGACAAGCCGCATGGCCTGATACCGGGTGAAGGGGCGGCGTTCATTCTGTTTGCCACGCGGGAAGGACTGGACACCTATGGAATACGACCTCTATCGAAGATCAGCGGCCTATACAATACGACCGAACCCAAGCCCTGGTATACAAACGTGGCTACAATGGGCGAGGGATTGACAGAGGCCATATTGGGCATTCTCGGCGAAAACCGCCGAACCGGTCTCTGCTATGCAGACCTGAACGGCGAGAACTGGCGACATGAGGAGTGGCAATTTGCCTTTGTCAGGGCAGGAGACTATCTACAGTCTCCGTTAGAAATTCGTCACCCAGCCGACAGCTATGGCGATACGGGTGCCGCGACCAGCCTGTTGCTGATAATTCTTGCAAGTTACAGCTTTAAAAACAGTTGCGAGAACCATGCCTCATCGCTGATCTGGACAGCATCGGATACACGCCCTTGGCGTTCCGCCTGTTTTCTGGAGAAGTGCTTGCAATAAAGAGGGTAGCTGAGTGATTCCGACAATTCTGGTTAACAAACTGACGATTGTGCATAAAAAAAGCGATGGCGTTGCTGTGTGTTCCGCCCCCGATTTCTGCAAAACTCCGGGGGCCGGCGTTGTCCCTTATGTGAATGTGGCCTTCTCCAAGGATTTGGCGAAAGGCAGCCGAACGGTTAAAACCGACAAAGTACCGGCCGCCCTTAAAGACTCTATGTTCCGGCCAAGCTATGGTGATGAACCGGGCGTGGGCGGCGGCGTCAGCTCAGGCGTCAACCGAGGCTGGGCAAAGTTCAGCAAATACAGCATGAATGTCTTTATCGAGGATCGCAACGTGGCGCGCCTCACCGATCCCATGATCATGAACGGCAACAGCCCCAACACCATGGCCGTGGCAGAACTGCAAGGCAACATCGGACCCGATCACCTGTTGTGCAAGATCTTCTGCTGGTGCAACGACGGCAACAAGGGTAAGGACTTTATCAATAAAAGGACACTGGGTGGACCGTCATTTATAGCCTAGCGGCAGATACCGCACGGACAAATGCTGCCACAAAAATATGGTAATAGAGACAACCATGGCGAACAAAGCGATCGATTGGAGCGAGTTCTATACCCATGTCGACGGCAGGACTCTCGTCGTCCCCTGTGTCTGTTTCAGGCTGTTGCTGCACCACACCTCGCCTGAGATCATTCTCGACTTCTACGAGAAGGCACGCGAGCTGCTGGCGGAGCAGCTGACCCACTACGCAACGGGTGACGGCTTCCTCAAACAGATCACCGCCCGCTCGGAGTCCATGGTGCCGACCTGGTGTAAAAGGCTGAGTAAAACGAAAACCTATCACATGGTAATGACCGGTTGTGACGACTTAGTACAAATTTCGCCAGCCACCTTTGAACTAAATTTTGGCTACAACCCGGAATACAGCGAGGAAACGCTGGAGAAAAAACTGGCGCAATGGCGAGACAACGAGTGGGGGGTGGACCGCGGGGGGGAGTTCTGCTCGGACTTTGTCATCTCGCTGCCGGTAGACCACCCGATGACCGATCCCGACCGCTTCCGGGGGTGGATTCTGGACCTCAAGGCGGTGAGCGACTGGCCCTTTATCAACGCCACGGCCGGCTATGGCATCCGCGTCTACTCTAACGCCACAGGACAGATTCTGAAGACCGCGCTGGAGCGGATGCGCAGCCTGGCGCGGCGCCATATCGGGCTGGAACTGCCGTACATGTTCGGCGATCAGCCCTTCCGCTGGGACCCGCAGTGCCTGCAGCGGCAGCGCTTCCTGCTCCCCCTGATACGGCGGGTCAACTGGTTGACCCTGGTCAGCGACGTCGCGGTCAACCATCTCGGAGGGCGTGACTGGATCTCCGGCCAGTGGCGGGAAAACCCCGGGATCGCCGTCACCCCCTTGACACAGGGACTGATGGTCCAGGCGGGCCCCCGTCCGGTCCTGGGCACCCTTGAACGGGGGGATACCGCTCCCTTCTACCGCGCCGTGGCGAAGGTGCTGCGCCCGATCAGGGGCAGTGAGGAGTTCTACTGTATTGGAGACAGCGAACTGCGTGACGCCTGTGAAGAGTGGGTGACGGCGCTGGACCGGGACTATCCTGCGACGGAGGAGCCATCCGATGCCTGAGACAGCCAAGGAGGAGTGCTTCAGAGAGGCCTACGAGGCCTTTCAACAGAGCGGCGTGTCCGATTACCAGGATCAGATCGAATTTCAAAAGCACTGGGGGTTGTGCCCTGACCGGGTAACCTGGCTGCGCAAGTCCAGCTTTTGGCACGCCCTGGGGAGCTACCTGAGCGGTAATAGCATCCAGTTCAGGAGGCCGGACCTAACCATCACCTCCCCGGAGGGAAGCGAACGGGTCATGGACCTCAAATTCGACCGCCCCAGCGGCGGGCGCGACAGATGGCGTACGGAGAGAAATCCAAATGGCAGCGGCAGAAATCAACAAGGGGATTATAACCACCTGAACCAATCGAAAGGCACGGATTACGGTGATAACGATCCCTCGCTCGATCCGGACAAATGCGGTTGCAACAATCCCGCGAACACGGCGGCGCAACCTGTCACCGTATATGAAGTCAACCGGAAATACTTTCTCGATCCGGACGAAGCGGCGGACTATGCGAAAAAGCTGGGGTTAGACGGATATGTTTTTGTGCCCGGCGTGGGCTGGAGCCCCGGCTACGGGGCGTACGGTTTCAGGGGGTTCGGATTCAGAGGCTTTGGCTTTAGAGTTCC
>JASFJY010000330.1:0-4722 GCA_050119415.1 Chromatiales bacterium
GGCAAAGAAAAACTTCCTGCAGAAGTTTCGCGACACCATCCTGGCGCCACGCAACCTGGAGTATAAGGTACAGTTCACCGGTCCCACAGGCACCAACGCGGTAGAGACCGCCCTGAAGCTGGCGCGCATGGTCAAGCGTCGCTCCAACATTATCGCCTTTACCAACGGCTATCACGGCCTGACCATGGGCGCTTTGGCGGTAACCGGCAACGATTTCTATCGTGATGAATCCTATGGTGCCCGTAACAATGCCGACTCTGTTCCCTTCGACGGCTACCTGGGGCCCGACGTGAACACTGTCGAATATCTACGCAAATTCCTGGAGGATGGCTCCAGTGGCGTAGACCTGCCTGCTGCCATAATCGTTGAGACGGTACAGGGAGAGGGCGGTATTAACGTTGCTTCCACCCAGTGGCTGCGCGATCTGGAGCAACTCTGCCACGAGCTCGACATTCTCCTGATTATCGACGATATCCAGATGGGTAACGGACGCACCGGCACCTTCTTCAGCTTCGAGGAGGCCGGTATTAAGCCCGACATGGTCACCGTATCCAAGTCAATCGGTGGCGGCCTGCCGATGGCGATCCTATTGATGCGCCCGGAACTGGATCAGTGGCGACCTGGTGAGCACACCGGCACCTTCCGCGGCAATAATCTCGCCTTTGTCGCCGCAACACAGGCACTGAGCTACTGGGAGAACGACGACTTCGCCGAGGCGATCAAATATAAAGGCGAAATCATGGAGATTGAGCTCACGAAAATCGTAGAAAAGTACAAGGGCCAACTCGATATCGAGTTACGCGGTCGCGGTATGGTATGGGGACTTGATATCGAGCGATCTGGGTTTGCGGGAGAAGTATCCGCCGAGGCATTTACCAATAACCTGGTGCTCGAACTGGCCGGGGCCGATGCCAACGTGGTTAAGTTCCTTCCCTCCTTAGTGATTGAAGAGGACACTTTGCGCAAGGGGATCGCCATTATCGACAGTGTTATTGGTCAATTGCTGGCACAAAAGGAAGCAGCCATGAAGGGAGACACTGCCGCATGATTGTACGCACGTTAAAAGAGATCATCGGTACAGAGCGTGAGGTGCATGCCGAGAATGGTAACTGGGTTAGTCGCCGCTTTGTCCTCAATGACGATGCGGCCGGATTCTCCTTTCACGAAACCATTATCAAGGCAGGTACCGAAACCCACATCTGGTACAAGCATCACATCGAGGCGGTCTACTGCGTGGCTGGAGATGGCGAGATCGAAGATATAAAAACAGGCGAAGTGCACTCAATCAAGGATGGCACCCTCTACCTACTCAATGACAATGACGAACACCTTTTGCGTGGCGGTACTGCCGACATGCGCCTTATATGTGCCTTCAATCCTCCGGTTACTGGCCGTGAGATGCATGATGAGGACGGCGCTTACACGCCTCACCCAAATGCTGAGCAGTGGGCTACAGTGCGCAATGGTATATAACCAAGTAAATTGAAGTGATTCACATTATTTGACAACCGCTTCTAGATAACAGTGGAAGTATAACTGGATGACCTGTTACTCCCGCTTCGCTCGCTCTAAGGACCTATGCATAGAGCGGTTGGCGGTGCTTTGCGTCGAAAGCTAACCCTGAGGAATTCCGCTAAACTGTCACCAGCAACATGCTTCTCACGCACTTGCGCAACGGACTTCATTCCCGCACTAAAAGGCGGCCAAACGACATGACAGAGCAAGCGGGCCTGGTCCCCACCGATCAACCCACCACCCTGGAGATCGCCGACGGCGATCGGGTGCGGCGCTTCGACTATCGACAAGCACTCGACTTCCATCAGGGCAACAGCTACTGGGGCTGCGCGCTGGCCTTCCGTATGCTGCAGCGGGCCGCTCCCCTGCTCTCCCGTGGTCGGCTGTGGGATCGCAACCGACTACAGGTTGTCAGCGGCCACCCCGGCCCCGGCGTGCGCGACACCCTGGAGCTGGTGACCGGGTGCGTCAGCGGCGGCCGTTTCAGCCTTGATGGCGGCCCTCGGGAGGCCCGTTGCGTCGGCGACATGGCCTATCGCTGGAGGTTGATCGAGGACACCACTGAGCTGACCCTGCAACTCGCGGACGGTATTGTGCCCGTCGGATTCCTGCAGTTGCTCGACAAGCCCCCCGCCACCGATACGGATATGCAGCGGCTCGAGGCCTACAAACGGGCGATGACCGAGGCGATCTGGCGGATGTCGCTCGAAGCGGCGTTCCCGGAAAAAGATCTGAAAACAAAGGTTTTTTAATGGCAGGCCATATCAAACGTCTCAACAACGAGCCGCATCATCTGCGGGACTCCCTGCGCCCGGATGTTCTATAGTGTGAGGCTTGCCGCACCGTAGACTGCCTCACCCGTTACCACAACCTGACCCGCCCGCCGAGTTGTGCGACAATCGCCGCCTGTCAGAAATCACCACCTACATTGATGAGTCAAGCGATAACCACTGCATCCCCTTTCAAACCACCACTACCCCAGGGTGCCGACGAGCGCCTGCAGTGGGGACAGCTCTACGGTTGCGGCGCAGCGCTGACGATTGCCAACGCGGCCCTGGCCATGCCTGGATTGCTACTGGTGGTAGCGCCGGACGTACAGTCAGCCACCCAGCTGGAGCGGGAGCTTCGCTTCTTCCTCGGCGACGCCGAGGTGCCGGTGATCAACTTCCCCGACTGGGAAACCCTGCCCTACGACCTCTTCTCGCCGCTGCCGGAACTGATCTCCCAGCGCCTGCTGACCCTCTACCGTCTGCCGAGAAGCCGTCGCGGCGTGCTGTTGACGCCGGTCTCTACCCTGATGCAGAGACTGCCGCCGCGGTCCTTTCTCGAGGCTCACAGCCTGCTCGTGGAGCTGGGTCAGCGTCTCGACCTGGAGGAGACCCGTAGCCGCCTGGAGCGCAGCGGCTATCAGTGCGTCTCCCAGGTCCTCTCCCACGGGGAGTTCGCGGTACGGGGCTCTCTGATCGACATCTTCCCCATGGGCAGCTCCACCCCCTATCGCATCGACCTGTTCGACGACGAGGTCGACACCATCCGCACCTTCGATCCGGAGACCCAACGCTCGGCGCAAAAGCTGCAACGCATCGAAATGCTGCCGGCACGGGAGTTCCCCCTTGATGAGGCCGGTATCACACTGTTCCGTCGCAACTACCGGATGGCGTTCGAGGGCGATCTGCAGCAGAGCCTGATCTACCGGGACGTCTCGGAAGGCAAGACACCCAGTGGCGTCGAATACTACCTCCCGCTCTTCTTCGAGCAGACGGCAACCCTTTTCGACTACCTGCCCGGCGATTGTCTGCTGCTCCAGTTCGACGAGGTCCGCGAACAGGCCGATCGTTTCATGGACGATGTCAACCAACGCTATGAGTCGCGGCGCCACGACATCGAGCGCCCGCTGCTACCGCCACAACGACTCTACCTGCGCACCGACGAACTCATCGCCAGCCTGAAGCAGGGCCGATCGGTGCAACTGAACAGCCACGAGCTGCCACAACGCGCCAAAGGTTACGCCTCGGCCGTCAACCTGCAGACCCAGCTACCGCCGCCGGTGGCCTTCCAGGCCCGCAGCAGCCAGCCCGCCGCCGCCTTGCAGCGCTTCCTCTCCGAGCAGCCACAGCGGGTACTGTTCATCGCCGAGAGCGCGGGTCGGCGTGAACTGTTGCAGGCCAATCTACGGGATCTGCGGATCCGGCCGAAGGTATTCGACAGCTGGCGCGCCTTCCTCGAGGACGATGCGCCGGTCGGTCTCTGCGTGGCCCCGCTGGAGCAGGGATTGTGGCTGAGGGAGGCCGGCATCGCCCTGATCAGCGAGACCCAGCTCTACGGCGAGCGGGTGCGTCAGGAACGGCGCCGGCGCAAGGTCAGCCAGGACCCGGATCAGATCGTGCGCAACCTCACCGAGCTGAACACTGGCGCGCCGGTGGTACACGAGGATCACGGCGTCGGCCGATACCTGGGGCTGCAGACCCTGGAGGTGGGCGGCATGACCACCGAGTTCCTGGCCCTGGAGTACGCCCGGGGAGACAAGCTGTATGTTCCTGTCTCCTCGCTCCACCTGATCAGCCGTTACGCCGGCGCCTCGCCGGAGAACGCCCCGCTGCACCGCCTCGGCGGCGACCAGTGGGAGAAAACCAAACGCAAGGCGGCCAAGCAGATCCGCGATGTAGCGGCGGAGCTGCTGGAGATCTACGCCCAGCGCGCCGCCCGCCAGGGTGTCGCCTTTCCGGCGCCTGATGCGGAATACCAGGCCTTTGCCACCTCCTTCGAGTTCGAGGAGACCCCCGACCAGCAACAGACCATCGAGGCCGTGCTGAGCGACATGGCATCCCCTCAGCCAATGGACAGGGTGGTCTGCGGCGATGTGGGCTTCGGCAAAACCGAAGTCGCGATGCGCGCCGCCTTCGTCGCCACCCAGGGCAACCGGCAGGTGGCGGTGTTGGTGCCCACCACCCTGCTGGCCCAGCAGCACTACCAGAACATTACCGACCGCTTCGCCGACTGGCCCGTCAAGGTGGAAAGCCTGTCACGCTTCCGCAGCGGCGCCCAGCAACAGAAAGTGATCAACGGCCTGGCCGACGGCACCATCGATATCGTGGTCGGCACCCACAAGCTGCTCTCCGAGGGGATCAAATTCAAGGACCTGGGCCTGGTGATCATCGACGAAGAGCACCGCTTCGGCGTGCGCCACAAAGAGCGGCTCAAGGCCCT
>JASFJY010000331.1:0-4716 GCA_050119415.1 Chromatiales bacterium
CGCGCGGGATCGAGGTGCTTGGGTCTTTCGGAGAAGGAGCTGAAAAGTATCTGCTTTCCCGCCTCATCGCCGCCATAGGGGCTGTTCCAGGGCGTGCCGTCACAAGCAGTAAGCACTACCAATAATAAACAGCATACTGCGGAAAACCACCTGTTTAGAACTTGAAGAGACAATTTAGACAAAATCTCGCCCTTTCCGCTGGTAAGAAATTCCGGTACCTTTATCCGTTCGTATTTTTTGGCGCCTTGGTTAATTCTGGATCGAGCACGTGCCATGATAAATGCTCTGGATCGAAACGAAATGCGCATCTAATAGCCCGCTATTGCGAAGCCTTTCAATGCAGAGCCAGGGCATTTAAGCCGTCACGCGCCGATTCAAGAACTGATCAGGGGTTCCTTAAGCCGGATCGGGCGCTCTAACGCCCATTATCCGCGTTTCTTTTCGATGACACCACCAAGGAATTGTTCCATGGGTTTTTTACAAGACAAACGCATCCTCATCGTCGGCATCGCCAGTAACCGCTCCATCGCCTGGGGCGTGGCCGAGGCCATGCATCGGCAGGGCGCCGAGCTGGCGCTGACCTACCAAAACGAAAAATTAAAAAGGCGCGTAGATGACGCCGCGGAGAAATTCGGCGCCAAGATCGTACTGCCGCTGGATGTAACCGATGACCAGCAGATCGCCGATCTGTTCGGCACATTGGAGAAGGAGTGGGGCTATCTCGACGGTATCGTACACGCGGTGGGCTTCGCGCCGCGAGACCACCTGGAGGGGCGCTACCTCGACAACCTGACCCGCGAGGGCTTCAGCATGGCCCACGATATCAGCGCCTACAGCTTCGCCGCCCTGGCCAAGGCGGGCCGCCCGCTGATGCAGGGGCGCAAGGCGGCGCTGGTCACCATGACCTACCTGGGCGCCGTGCGCACCGTGCCCAACTACAACGTCATGGGCGTGGCCAAGGCAAGCCTGGAGGCCAATGTACGCTACATCGCCGATTCGCTCGGTCCCGAGGGTATCCGTGTCAACGGCATCTCCGCCGGCCCGATCCGCACCCTGGCCGCCTCCGGCATCAAGAATTTCAAAACCATGCTGGATGAGGCGGAACAAAAGAATCCGATGCGGCGCAATGTCACCATCGAGGAGGTCGGCAATGTGACCGCCTTTCTCTGCTCAGACCTGGCCTCAGGCATCACCGGCGACATCATCTATGTCGACTCCGGTTATCACATCGTCGGGATGACCTGATTCCCCCGCATTCGATGTGGCAAAAGGAAACTAATCTACGGTTCTTAACGCTTATTTCTGAAATCTTAGCGAAGTGAACCCGACCCACGCTGAACGCGCCCCGGCACAGGTGTTACTAATATGAACTCTTGCAAAGCATGTAGGTCGGGTTTTCGCTATTCATCGGTCTGTTTCAAAAGAATTTCGATATCCGCTTGTGATTCGAGATCGGAGATCAGCTGATCGTAGAAACTGCGTTCCAGCTCCCGCCTGAGGCCCTGCACCAGCATATCGCCAGCATCATCCTCTGCGCTTCCCTCGTTTACCGCCTGCAGTGAAAAGACCGCCACATCCCCATTGGCCAGGCGCACGCTATCGACTGTCATGGCGCCTTCCGCCGGCTTGGCGCTAGTAAACACAGCATCGATCAGAACGGGCGGAACAGAGCGGTCGCTGCGCGCCAGGGTGAGGGGGCCCGTCACCGGCAGAGTGTCCGCCACTTGTTCTAAGGATGCGCCACCTTCGATCTCCTGCTTACGCTTATCCGCCTCCGCCTGAGCCTGGTCCTCGGCATTCTGCTGCAGCAAATTCTCGATGATACGCTCCCTGACCTCGCTGAGTGGCTGGGTAGTCGCCTCCTGATGCTCGTTCACCCGCAGCACCAATGAGCTCTCGGTGTCGAGTTCGATCAGTTCGCTGTTGTTGTTATCCACCAACACATCTTCACTGAAGGCGGCCGACAAAACCTTCGGTGAAGCCAGAACGCCGTCTGCCTTTTCGCGTGTTATCCACTCGCTCTGTTGGATGGTCAGATCCAGTGCGTCAGCGGCCGGCTCAAGACTGCTCGGGTCCTCGTAACTGAGGTCGGCGAGATTCTCCGCCATCTCGAAGTAGAGGCGCTCTCCCTCGGCCTTGCGATAGGCCTTTTCAACCTCCGGCCTGGCCTCCTCGAACGGCTTTACATCACCCGCCTTAATATCAACTAGCTTGATTAAATGAAAGCCGAAACCGCTGCGCACGGGTTCGCTGATCTGACCCTGCTCCAGTGCGAATGTCGCCGCCTCGAAGGCGGGATCCATCACGCCTCTGGCGAAATAACCGAGATCGCCGCCATTGGCGGCGGAGCCTGGGTCCTGGGAATTGGCCTTGGCCAGTTCGGCAAATTCCTCGCCTTGAGCCAGTCGTTCGCTCAACGCCTCGATCTTCTCTTTCGCTTCAGCCACTGACGCTTCGTCGGCGTCTTGCGCAAGCTGAATAAGGATGTGGCTGGCCTTGCGTTGCTCGGGCAGGCCGTATCTATCCTGGTTGTTGTCGTAGTATTCGCGCAGCTCATCATCGTTGATTTCGATGGTCTTGCCGGCGCTTTCTACATCAAGATGGATGTAGCTGAGCTTAACCCGCTCAGGCACCGCGAACTCCATCTGATGGTCTCTGTAATACGCCTCGATCTGCTCGTCATCGACCGGACCGTCCAGCAGATAGTCGGCGGCCGCCACCACGAAATAAGAAAACTCCCTTTCCTGATTCATGAGCCGCAGCGCTTGGCTCTTTTCATGCTCGGTGACAAAAGTGCTCGCGCCGACTGCCTGAGCGAGTTGTTGCGACAACAACAGCTTGCGCACCCGCTCCATGAAGCCGGCCGGCGTCAGACCCTGCAGGCGTACGGCGCGTTCGAAGGTCTGTTGATCAAAACGGCCCTCTTTCTGAAACGCCTCCATACCCAATAGCGTGGCCTGAACATCAACATCACTCACACGCAATCCCATATCGTGGGAGGCCTGCTCGATCAGCTCATCGCGCACCATGCGATTGAGTACTTCTCTGCGCATGCTTTTGTCATCGAACAACTCTGGCCGATAGGCGCCGCCCAACTGCTCACGCAACTGTTGACGGAAACGCTGGAACTGAACATCGAGCGCGCGCTCCGTGATCTCGGCACCGTTGACTTTGGCGGCAATCGGTTCAGAACCTATCCCCAGGTACTCCTGTATACCCCAGAGTGCGAAAGGCACACTGATCAGGATGACGATTCCATATGCAATCCAACCTTGGGCTTTGTCTCGGATGTTCTGAAGCATGATCTTCGACTCATAACTGTTTTATCTAACAAACAAAAACGGGGTATCACCTCTGATGATACCCCGTTTCTGCTTACAATTGGCGGAGCGGACGGGACTCGAACCCGCGACCCCCGGCGTGACAGGCCGGTATTCTAACCATCTGAACTACCGCTCCCAATGGTGGGTGCTGCAGGGATCGAACCTGCGACCCTCGCCTTGTAAGGGCGATGCTCTCCCAGCTGAGCTAAGCACCCCGCAGAAGGCGCGTTAGTTTACGGCATCCTTCAAGGCTTTGCCAGCTTTGAAAGACGGGATTTTGGAAGCCTTAATCGTGATGGTCTCGCCAGTCTGGGGATTGCGGCCTTCGCGAGCGGCACGCTCTTTCACGGAAAAGGTGCCAAAACCAATCAGGGAGAGCGTATCGCCTTTTTTCATGGCGTCGGTAATCGCCTCCACCATTCCGTCCAGTGCACGTCCAGCAGCTGCTTTCGAAATATCTGCAGCCTCTGCCATTGCCTCAATCAGTTCGGCTTTATTCATTAATCAGTTTCCCCTTGTGATGGTCTTGGCGGATCCATGCCGCCACAGATAATGGAGTTATAACAATTGTGCCCCTGAACGGGGCACGAAACGTCGGAATTTATACCGGTTGCCTGTTACCCTGTCAAGCGCGCAATATGGCCGAAACCCTATAAATGGTGGGCTTCAGGGCCATTTAGTGCTTTGTTGGGGCCGCTCTTTTCTTAACTGTTTCTGTCGACTTTGCATCCTTCTCTTTGGCTACTTGCGCAACGGTTTTGCCCTCCCGGGGGACCGGCATCTCCTTCAGTGCAATTTGCAGCACCTCATCGATCCAACGCACCGGCCGGATCTCCAATTGTTGCTTGATATTCTTAGGAATATCAACTAGATCGCGTTCATTTTCCTGCGGAATAACGACGGTTGAAATACCACCGCGATGAGCGGCCAGCAGTTTCTCCTTGAGACCGCCGATGGGCAACACTTCGCCGCGCAGGGTGATCTCACCGGTCATCGCCACGTCGGCCCTGACCGGAATACGGGTAAGCGCCGAAACCAAGGAGGTACACATGCCGACGCCGGCGCTGGGGCCGTCCTTGGGCGTGGCGCCCTCAGGCACGTGGATGTGGACATCGTACTTCTGATGGAATTCCTCGTCGAGTCCGAGGGACTCGGAGCGGCTTCTGACCACGGTCATGGCCGCCTGGATCGACTCCTGCATCACCTCGCCAAGCTGGCCGGTGTGACTGAGACGCCCCTTGCCGGACATCAGCGCCGCTTCGATGCGCAGCAGTTCGCCACCCACCTCGGTCCAGGCCAGGCCCGTAACCTGCCCCACCTGATCGTGCTCCTCGGCGCGTCCATAGCGATAGCGCTTGACGCCAAGATAGTCCTCGAGCTTCTTCGGTGTGAC
>JASFJY010000332.1:0-4713 GCA_050119415.1 Chromatiales bacterium
GTGCTGGAGAAGCATGGCGCTACTCCCTGGGAGGCGCGCTACGGCCCCTTCGACGAAAGCGATTTCGCCCAACTGCCGAAGAGCCACTGGACCCTGCTGGTGCAGGATGTTGACAAGCACCTGCCGGAAGTAGCCCGGTTGCTGGACCCTTTCCGCTTCATCCCCGACTGGCGGCTCGACGACGTGATGGTCAGCTATGCCGTCGACCAGGGCTCGGTAGGGCCCCATATCGATGATTACGATGTCTTTCTCTATCAGGCCAAGGGACGACGCCGCTGGAAGATCCACTACCAGAGAGTCACCGAGGAGCAGTTCATCCCCGACCTCGAGCTGCGCATCCTGCCCGACTTCGAGGCCGAAGAGGAGTGGCTGCTGGAGCCGGGCGACATGCTCTACCTGCCCCCCAATGTCGCCCACTGGGGTATCGCCGAGGGGGAGTGCATGACCTGCTCGGTCGGCTTCCGCGCCCCCACCCTGCGCGAGATGGCGGCAGCCTGGTTCGAACAGAGCATCGAACACCGCTTACCGACCACCCGTTATCGCGATCCACCCCTGACCCCGCAGGCGGCACCCGGCGAGATCCGCACCGAAGCCCTGGCTGAATTCACCGGGCTGCTGCAGGCGCGTCTCGACAATCTGCAGCGGGACCATCGCTGGTTCGGCCGCTTCATCACCGAGCCGAAGGAGCATCTCCAGGTGGAGCCCCGCGAAGCCCCCCTCTCGCAAGAGGCCTTCCTCAACCGTTTCCGGCAAGCGGCGGTCATCCATCGCCACGGCTTCACCCGCCTCGCCTTCACCCGCAACGACGGTGACGGCAACGACACCCTCTACGCCAACGGCCACGCCTACACCCTGCCCAGCGAGTCGGGGGATTTCCTGCCGGTGCTGACGCGCCAGCGCGATCTCCACTTCGGCTATCTGCAGGAGTGGCTGACCCAGTCGCTCTACCTGGAGCTGGTCTGCCGGCTCTACAACGACGGCCATCTCGAGTTTGCCGATGAGTAATCAGGACTACACTATCCGTGAGGCGATCTGGCCCGAGGAGCGGATGCTGTTAAAACAGGTACGCGAACCGGTCTTCGTGGAGGAACAGGGCGTACCCCTGGAGATGGAGTGGGACGATGACGACATCATGGCCTACCATCTCATCGCCCTGGATAGTGAACAGCGCCCCATCGGCACCGCCCGGCTGCTCGGCAATGGCCAGATCGGCCGCATGGCGGTGCTCCCCGAATGGCGCCATCGCGGTATCGGCACGGCCCTGCTGGCGCGCTTGCTGGAGCGGGCCGAGACAAGCGGACAACGTAAACTCTTTCTGCATGCCCAGACCAAAGCGGAGGAGTTCTACAGCAAGGCCGGTTTCGCACCAGTCGGCAACGTCTTCTACGAAGCCGGCATCCCACATCGCAAAATGGTATTACAATCCGAGGCAAATAAGATGGAGGAGCGACCAATCGACCTTGACCTGCCACAACTCGGCAAGACGGATGACCTCTTCCATCTGCACAATGAGGAGGACCACCTGGTCCATGCCGTCGCCATGCTGCGCCAGGCCAAACGCGACCTGGCCCTCTTTACCTACAACCTCGATCCACTGGTGTTCGATCAGCAGGCCTTCCTTGAAGCCTTCAAGACTCTCGCCCTGCGCTCACGTTTCAGCCGCATTCGCATCCTGCTGCAGGACAACAATCTGATATTGCAGCGGGGCCATCGCCTGGTGGAACTGTTCCAGCGGCTGCCTACGGTGATCGAGATCCGTCGACCCAGTGAGGACTTTATCGACCACCCGGAAAATTTTCTACTGATCGACGATTGCGGCTACCTGCATAAAAAATCGCTGGAGAGCTACACCGGTATCGCCTGTTACCACAATCGCCACCGGGTCAACCGGCTGCTGAATCTGTTCGATGAGGCCTGGGAATACGGTACGCCCGATCGGGAGTTGGCATGGTTGCATCTGTGAAAGCAAACCGGCAGTTTTGCTGACGAACGAAAACGGCCGCCCGCTTTCACTTGCTTATTGCAGATCCATGATCAGACGCTGATTGACCGGCTGGACGGGACGGTTGTTACCCTGCATGATGGCGCGAAACTTGTCCAACTGCTTTTTGGAGGCATAGATGGGCCTTTTAATCACGAACCAGTTGACGCCCTCGGAACACGGCGGCGTGGTCAGCGAACCCATGTATCGGTAAAACCCGGCACCCTCAGGGATCAGATCGCGGGCATTGATAATCTCCTGGCCGACTGTCTTCTTCTGATTGACCGACCGCGGCAGATGGTCCCAGATCTCACGCAGCGCCAGGTTCTCGGGCCCTTCGTCGATAAAAACGCCGATCACGGCCAGCGTTCCATCGGCGGCCTGATGGACGAAGTGAATCTCCATCTCGTGGAAACGGCCCCTTTCGGTATGCTCGCTGGGTGCATGGTAGTGAAACTGGAGCAACTTGTAGTCCTTGCCGGCGACCTTCAGATAGCTGCCTGCCGGGTAGGATATCTTGATGGTGTTACCGTTGTTTTCTATCGCCAGTTCCGCCACATGGTAGTCGAGATCAAGCGCCGTCCGCCCGGCACTGAAGACATGGTGGAAGTCAATGGGGGATTGCGCCTTGCCGGTCCTGCACAGAATATACTGGTCGCTCAGATTACCCCAATGGGCCGGACCAATGGATCCCTTATAGCCCCATTTGGCAGCGTGCTCGCTATGACTCGTTCTCTTTTCGGCCTGACTGTGCGCCGGCTTATGCACGTCCCCATGTCCGGTCGCCGCCAATGTGGAGGTAGTAGCGCACGCCATTGAAATGGCCACGGCAATCCCCAGGATCGTTTTGCTCAGTTCCATCGCATTCTCCCGCTGTAGTTTGAATTATTCCGGGCGGCCCACTCTCGCCGTGGGAAGCGCGACTGATTTAAGCCTAGCTTTTGCCTGTCACATTTCAAGGAAGCTGAGTATCAGGCGGCCATCGCATTGCGTTAATTCATGCGCATTAGCGGATTACTCAGACCAGCGCTCGCGCAACGCCGTCCGGTTCATCGCCAGCCACTGCAGAGCGATGAGAATGCTGGTGGAGTTGGCGCGGCCGCCGTAGAGTTCCGAGATCGCCTCCTGCGCCTTCATCACCACCACGCGGATATCCTCCCCTTCGTGATCCAGGCCGTGCACACCGGCGGCCTGGGAGCTGTCCACCTCGCCGCAGAACAGTACGATGCGGTCGACCGAGATGCCTGGGCTGACCATGAATTCGCAGATTCTCTCGATACGACCGATGGCGCAGTTGGCCTCTTCCAGTGCTTCACGCCGCGCCACTGCCTCGTCTTCCTCCTGTTGCGGCACAAAGCCGCCCACCGTCTCCAACACCCAGGGTAGCGCTTCGCGCTCCAGCGCCCCGATTCGGAACTGCTCCACCAGTACCACCTGATCGAGCCTGGGGTCGTAGAGCAGTACCGATGCCGCCCGCAGGCCTTCGAGTCGCTCGCGGACCAGGATCTCGCTCTCCCCGCCCAGATAGAGTTCATGGCGCAGACGATAGCGGTTGAGTTTGAGAAAACCGCGATAGACGGCCTCTGACTCGATAATCTCATAGTGAAATTTCATAACGAAGGCTGATTAGGGTAAAAAAACGACGTCACATGATAGACCGAACCGTTGAACGGCGCAGTCTGCTATTGTGTAACTTTTTGCAGCGAGAGACTCGATGAAGGCATCCGTTGTTGTTTCACGGCTTCGCCAACTGGGCGATGCGCAAATCGCCGCCCACTCGCAGCGCTTCTTCAAAACGGGGCCGGGGGAGTACGGAGAGGGCGACCGTTTTCTCGGTATCCGCGTCCCGGTTCTGCGGACGGAGCTCAAACGTTATCTTGACCTTCCCCTGCATGAAATCCTGAAGCTGCTGCGCTCCCCTTACCATGAGGCGAGACTTTCGGCTCTCTTGATGCTGGTTGAGCGGTTCAAACGCGGCGGCGACTCCTCACAGGAGGCCATCTACCGCCACTACCTGGAGCACACCCCATACATCAACAACTGGGATCTGGTCGACAGCTCGGCGCCGCAAATCGTCGGTGCCTATCTACAGGAACGGGACAAAGACGTGCTCTATCGACTAGTCGCCTCTGAAAGTCTCTGGGAGCGTCGGATTGCCGTGATGGCCAGCTTCCATTTCATTCGTCAGTGCTCCTACGCCGATGCCCTGGCGCTCTGCGAAGCACTCCTCGACGACTCAGAAGACCTCATCCACAAGGCAACCGGCTGGATGTTGCGGGAGATCGGCAAACGCGACGGTGCTGTGGAACGGAAGTTCCTCAAACGTCACTACCACAACATGCCGCGCACCATGTTGCGCTACGCCATCGAGAAATTCCCCCAAAGCGAGCGCCAACGCTACCTGAATACCCCGAGAGCGGGTTAGCCCGCCAGGCACCGCGCCACAGCCTGATAGCGGATTTTCTGGGATAATAGGGTGAAAAATTATCCTTTGGGAGTTGAAACAGCATGATGCAAGATAAAGTCAGAGCCACCACCCATTCAGCCGGCTGCCAGGTCGACGATCCCCGGTTGCAATCCCTAAAAAACATCACCATCGCGGTCTACGCCCTGCAGGCCGCCTCGTTTCTGGTCGGTATCTCCTTCCTGGTCGCCCTCATCATCAACTACGTCAAACGAGCCGACGTTGCAGGGACCTATCTCGAGTCCCACTTCACCTGGCAGATCAGGAC
>JASFJY010000333.1:0-4687 GCA_050119415.1 Chromatiales bacterium
TCATTCCTTCAAAGGACCTTGAAAATGAGGTGCAGGAGATTCTCCAGCACACCATCCACTAGGGGACGATCCGAGAAGGAGAAAGGGAGAAAAATAAAAGCTTGAAATGGAAACGGAGCCAATTGGCTCCGTTTCCAGACCGGCTGCTAGGCGGCTACTCAGGCGCGCCGCATGCGAGCACCGAGCAAGCCAAGCAGCCCGACACCCAGCAGTAAAATAGCCTGAGGCTCCGGAACATCAGCAGTATTGACCGTCAGCTTCCAGTCCTCTACTTCGCCCTGCCACAGGCCGCCATAAGGGGTCATAGTACCAAAGGGCACATGGTTGCACTGGGCCCGGGCCCGGAGCCAGAGATCGCCAATCATATCCTCCGTGATCAAATAGGCCGACGAGACCAGGGTCGAGATACCGGGCACAGGATGGGGGTTGTTCGGCCTTTGAAAAACCCGCTCCTCGAGGACGATTTCACTTGAGTCGTTCGCCCAGTCAAAGTCCTGATTCCAATCCACCCAGGCCTTGAGCTGATTGTAGTTGTGTTCGCCGCTACCCGAGGTCCACAGATCAAAACGAAAGGTCACTTCATCACCGACGGTGAGGCCGTTGTGGCCCCAGGTAGCGCCACCATCGACGGACCACCAGACGCCATCATCCACCAAGCTGTCATTGCCCACTTGTTGCCATTGAGCGGTATCATGCCAGGCATCCTCGTAGGGTTCCGGAGCGTCACTGACCATACTTGCAAAGGCGCTGTTAACCAGCCAAAGAGACATAACAAAAGTAGAGAACAATTTATTTTTCATTAGCCAATACTCCATTAGTGAAATGAAAGAGACTTCCTGTTGTACTGAATGGCAAGCATTTATTAATTACCTACTGACTTATGCGTGCAAGCCATAAAAAAACAAAGCATGCATTGTGCCATCAGCGTGGGTATGTACTGAACATTGATAAAAAACAGATAGACAGCCATGGAGAGACTCCATACAACTTATTGAGTTGCTTGGCTGAACCTAAAATAAGAGGGATATTTTCGAAGAGGCGGGCCAGTTTTCACCAACTCAAGAAAACGCTATCGTCCGTTCCCAATGTAACCACTTTGTTAAATTTTTCGACGAATTAAATTCCTAAACGACAAAGTAGAGGGCGCGAAGAAGCAGATGTAGTAAAAAAAACAACCGATGTTGGGTCGATACTCCCAAACAAGGGCTAGCTATGAGCTTTACCACCACCACAAAGGCATCCGGGCTGTAAAGCAATCCGACAGCGAGCCCAAACAGAAACGCAACTATCGCATCAGGCGAAACGGCTTGGTCGATAGAGGTTAGACAACTGCCAGTCGATTGCAATTACAGGCACGACGTCTCAAGAGCACCGCATCAGCCCGGTGGCCATCCCATGGCGCGCCCGCCCAACAGATGCAGATGGATGTGGAAGACCGACTGGCCGGCCTGCTCGTTGCAATTGATCAGGGTACGATAACCCGGCCCATCGATGCCTTCGTCCCGCGCCACTTTCTGTGCCGCCAAATAGAGCCGGCCGATCAGTTCCGCGTCATCTTCAGTCAGCTCGTTCAGGGTGGCGATATGGCGCTTGGGCACCACTAGCACATGGGTCGGCGCCTGGGGGTTGATGTCGCGGAAGGCAAGCACCTGATCATCCTCATAGACAGTGTCCGGTTTGATCTCGCCGCTGACAAATTTACAGAACAGGCAGTCGCTCATGGGAATCCTCCTCTGGGATGTTGTGGATCAATCTCTTCTTCTCCACTGGCTCACACGCAGGTTAGTAAGCCACATGCAAACCTTAAGTTAGTTTCTTTATCTAAGCGACCGGATGAAACATTCGGGCTAGATCTCCGATCGACCGCGAAAGGCATGCGCCAGGGTAGCTCCATCCACATACTCGAGTTCGCCGCCCATTGGCACACCCTGGGCGATGCGGGTGGTCTTGATCGTTCTCGCCCGTGCCATGTCGTGGATATATTGCGCCGTCGCCTCGCCTTCCACGGTGGGGTTGGTGGCGAGGATGATCTCCTCCACCTCACCCTCGGCCAGCCGTTGGTCGAGCTGTTCCAGGCCGATCTCGCGCGGACCGATGCCGTCTAGCGGCGAGAGGTGGCCGCCGAGCACGAAGTAGCCGCCGCGGTAGTCGATGGCCTGCTCGATAATGGCTAAATCGGCCGGAGTCTCGACAACGCAAAGCAGGGATGGATCGCGATGTGGATTGCTACAGATATTGCAGAGTTCACTCTCGCTAAGGGTGCGGCAGCGCTTGCAGTGGCCGATGCCGTCCATCGCTTCGGCCAGAATCCGCGCCAGCTGACGCCCCCCTTCCCGGTCACGTTCCAGCAGATGATAGGCCATGCGCTGCGCGCTCTTGGCGCCGACACCAGGCAGGCAGCGCAGAGCCGACATCAGCTGTTGCAAGAGGGGTGGACTGTTCACAAGCGTGAGTCAATCAGCAGGTGCGCATGTCCCTGCACTTCAGAAGGGCAGCTTGATACCGGGAGGCAGACCCAGACCGGCGGTCAGGCCGGCCATGCTCTCCTGCATCTTCTGACTGACACGCGTGGCGGCATCGTTGACCGCGGCCACCACCAAATCCTCCAGCATCTCCTTGTCGTCACCCATCAGAGAGTCGTCGATTTCAACCCGACGCACCTCATGCTTGCCGTTCATGGTCACCTTCACCAAACCGCCGCCGGATTCGCCGGTTACCTCCTCCTGCGCGAGGCGCTCCTGCGCCTGCTGCATCTCGGCCTGCATTTTCTGGGCCTGCTTCATCAGGTTACCTATACCACCTTTCATGCACTTTTCCTCGTTAAACACTGTTAGATTCTGAGCGTGGCAACTCCCTGTGCACACCACTCGGGATAGTTTCAGATCCTACCGCACTCACACGGCTATCACGGATGCTGTCACGTCGCTTCAATCGAGCGGGCGTACTGAATCCGACACCAAGCGCGCCGAGAAGTGTTCCTCCAGTTCACGCACCAGCGGATCGTTGGCCATCTCGGACTGCGCCTGACGCTGACGCTCCCTTTGCTCCCGTACCTGACGCATGGCGGGGGTTTCACTCTCGGGTACCGCCTCGGTAATCCTCAGCTTCACCGCTTTACCCAGGGCCTGGCCGATGCCTGCCTGCAGGCGTGCCTCCGCCTGTCCCACGCGAAGCTGTCGATGGGCTTGGTCGAGCAGCAGACTGAGGGTCTCCCCGTCCCAGCTCTCGAAAACACAATGGCTGGCCAGCTGACTGGCGATGCCGCCGAGCTTCAGATCCGCCACGAAGCTGTCCCATTGCGAGGGATCGCCCCCACCGGCAGCAGCCCGGCTTTCCCTATCCATGGGAGCTGCGGCAGGTGGCGGACTTGTCTGGATCGATGCGGCGGATATGCTTGCCGGCCTGGCCGATGTTGAGCCGCTTGCCCGGCCACTCGTCGGTCTACTCTGGCCGCCGGCCGATTGCTCGCCCCCATCGGGGCGGAACGCCAGCATGCGCAGGAGCAGCATCTCGAAGCCGCTTCTTGGATCGGGCGCCAGGTGAAGTTCCTTCTGGCCCATCAGGCCGATCTGATAGAACAGCTGAACATCCTCCGGTGCCAAGTGCTGGGCAAACTGCGCCAAGCGTTGGCTATCGAAGGCCTCGTCAGTTTGGCAATCCGGTACCAGCTGCAGCAGCGCTATCTGGTGCAGCATGGCCAACAGCTCCTGGGTGGCGGTGGTGAAGTCGGTGGCCAGCTGGCTCATCTCGGCTACCCCCTGCAACAGAACCTTGCCGTCCTGCGCGGTCAGGGCGTCGAGTAATCCATAGACCTGATCGGCGCCAACGGTACCGATCATCGTTCGCACCTCCGCCCCTTCTACCTGGCCGCCGCCGAAGGCGATCGCCTGATCGAGCAAGCTAAGGCCGTCACGCATACTGCCGTCGGCACCCCGTGCCAGCAGGGAGAGGGATTCATCATCGTAAGGAATCCTCTCCTGCTGCAGGATATGGCGCAGCTGGGTCTCGATCTGTTCCCGGGAGAGGCGCTTAAGATTGAACTGGAGACAGCGCGAGAGCACTGTGACCGGGACCTTTTGCGGATCGGTGGTGGCGAGGATGAACTTCACATGGGGCGGCGGCTCCTCCAGGGTCTTCAGCAGGGCATTGAAGCTGCTGGCGGAGAACATGTGCACCTCGTCGATCAGATAGACCTTGTAGCGGCCGCGTACCGGCGCGTACGGGACGTTCTCCAGCAGCTCGCGGGTCTGGTCGACCTTGGTGCGGGAAGCGGCATCCACTTCAAGCAGATCGACGAAGCGCCCCTCGTCGATTTCGCGGCAAGCGTCGCAAATCCCACAGGGGGTGGCGCTGACGCCCTGCTCGCAGTTGAGGGACTTGGCGAAGATACGTGCCAGGGTGGTCTTACCGACGCCGCGGGTACCGGTGAAGAGATAAGCGTGGTGCAGGCGATCGTTGTCGAGGGCGTTGCTCAACGCCTTCACCACGTGTTCCTGGCCCACCAGCTGGCTGAACAGCTGGGGCCGCCATTTTCGGGCAAGTACCTGGTAAGACATAAACCGATTCGTCAAACTTAAACAGAGGGATGGCAGTTTAGCGCGAATTCAGGGTGGAATCACGGCTGCAACGACACTCGCTGATAGCCAGCAACGCGTTGTGGCATCTTGCCCGAATATTTCACCCGGTC
>JASFJY010000334.1:0-4680 GCA_050119415.1 Chromatiales bacterium
TTGTTCCCAACAGTTGCCGGGTTACGCTGCGCTAACCCGACCTACAACTCAATCGAAATCCGCATCTGAATAACCATCCTGGCGCGATCATCGCGCTCTCGCTTGAAGCATTCGGGCTAACACTTTGCCGGGGCTATATCAGCTTTAGGAAACAATGCATGGTTAGTCATAAGTAGTTCTATCCTTTGCAAGGCCGCTGAAGCGGGCCTATCAAGGGAAATGCCTCCATAAAGCCACCAACCGGGCGGTGAAGTCGAGCGGACACGCATATCCAGAATATCTCCATGTATAGGAAATTACCTATGCATCAAGGAGATCGGTAATACTATACTCACGGAGAATCAAATGCTCCATAAAGGTCGCTCACTATGCAGATTCAGTCAAATGCTAACCATTCTTACTCTTCGCCGAACAGTCAAAACACCTATTCTGAAGGTAATGTCTTGTTAACACCAAATGAAGCCGCCTTGCAAACACCCACACAGCTGGAACTGGCTTTAGGTGATGGAGCGCGAGGCACAGAAACAGGATCGCAAACTGACTCATCCAGTGCGTTTCCGGATAGCATTATCCAGAGCATCGAAAATGAAATAGCTTTTAACGCCCCCATAAGGTCCATATCCACACTCATCCCAATCGATTCAGTCAAATTTGGGCGCGACTGCATTGAATTGCATAACGACATCATTAGAAAGTTGTTCTCAGCGCCTGATATGTCACTTGGTGATCGGATAGTAGGCGGGCCGAGTTCCACTCACCAAATACTACGTAACAAAGGACTTGCAGGCCCATTGAAGACATTCGGTTTTGTTACAGAATCAGGGGTTGATACAAAAGTAAATTCTAATGCGCACCACTTGAAAGAGAGCGTTGGTGAGTACATTATGATGAATTCCAGTAAAAACGGGGTTTCCGTCTATGGACTGGGCGCTCTTGATGGTTATCATTCGATGTTACTAACCTGCCGGATGAAGGATGGTGCCCCAGAGTTCATGTTGGTGGACCAAGGGCCCGCAACTTCATTGTTTACTGGAAAATCTGTATTTACCTCCGCAGAAGAGCTGGACTCAGCGCTATCGGAATATGTTAGAGCGAAACAAGACAAACGCACTGTAGGTGGATATGAATATCCTGCAAACATTCAAATCTATCAAATCCATCCAGATCAGAAGTAGTGTATAAACGCTATTTTCGGATGTTTTTTAAATACTTTGCCGGAGTTATGTTCTGGTTTCTGGTGTTGTCTCTATCGCAAGTATATTGCATTTGGAATGGCCCGCGGATAATCGACGGCTTGTGGACCAAGCCAATCAACAATCAACTGACACTAAATCTTATCGGCTCAGTGGCTTTTCGGACATCCGGATTGAATTGCGATGAAAAATATATCTACTTGGTGAACTACTATCCTGACGGTGAAAGCGGAAACCATCAAAGCAGAACGTTAACCTCATTGGTCGATTTGGACACTTGGCGGCAAGTCAGTTCAGATGCCCTGTCTGCGATTTTCACTGACAAGTCCCATCAATATATTCTCTATAACACCTCTGATGGTGTTTATATGAAGGTTTTCAATAAATGAAAAGCAGTGATTTGGATTTTAAGTCTGGCATACTCTCTATAGTGGGATATCTCTACAAAACCCTATGCATGACCTTTTTGCTTTTGTTTTTACTTAAATTCTTTCTTAATGACGGTAGCTGGATAAACTATTTTATCATCTTCGCGGTAGGGTTCTGTGTATGGCTGACAGGCCATTTTGTTCAGGCATTCATACTGCGCTGGAAAGGCTGTTAATTCGAATGTTTCACCTGGTCGCTTGAGAAATAAAGTTGTAGGCCGGGTTACGTTACGCTAACCCGACCTACAGGCTGGAGGACACGGCACGGATACAGATATTGCGACAACGATGAGCGGCCACTGAGGAATAAGATTCTCGAAAGGGTGGTTCGCAGTGAAGGATCAGGTGCGCTCCTGCGTCAACGGCTGGTAATTGCCGAAAAACGTCTATAGATTAGGAAGATCAGGAAGTTCAAGGGAGCATAACGATGGTCTATGAAGGCCGATGGACACTCATCATCAGCGGGTCAAAGGCAGCAATCGCCGTGCCGTACCGGGCCCGCAAAAAACTTTTTCCTCTATTGAATAGCGTACCACGCTGAGTGGCTGCTTAGTCCAGCCGACATTTAGCTGCCAGGTTGCGCAAGGTAGATAAATGCTTAGATGTTAGCGGAAGCCATGGCGTCTTCGAACTGGCAATGACAGTTATGAAGGGGTGCATGTTTGTCCGCAAACTAGCGGGATAGGACAGGGAATCGGAATGGATACTAAGACAGTAAAACAGCCCCCCAGAACAGCGGTGGGAACCTATCGTGAGCTACAAAACTGCTGAGAGGATTTCCGAGACTGCCACTTCCAAGGTTTCCGTCCTGGGGCTACGGCCCTGGCAGCGGATTGCTCTGCTCGTCGCCAGTTGTATCTATCTGGTGTTCGAACTTAAGTTCAATGCGACCCTGCTCGATGTCGCAGGGGGGTTCTCCGAAGGGGGCGGTCTGGAGGCGGTGGAGGACTTCGGACGAACGGTCTCCGGCATTGGATTCGTGCTGCTGACGATAACCGCGCTGGCCGCCGACGGCTGGCAGTTGGCTAACCACACCACCCGCGCCATCGCCGCTGCAGTCGTCGGCCTCTCGGTCTGGGCACTGACCCTGGGCGAGCCGGCACGCAACGAACTGGTGATCGTTGGCCTCGGGGCGGCGGTGCTCCTTCTGGCCGCCTGGTTGCGTCGCCCCAAGGGGCTCAAGACCGCGTTGGTGCTCTGTGGGATTACGGCTGTGGCCTTCCCTGGGATGTTTGTCGGGCAGAAGAACGCCATCGAACAATACATAATTGCGCCTTCGAGCGGCGAGGAGAGGCTGGCGGCCAAATACATCAATTTAATGAAGGCGGGGTTGCGCCATGGCATCATCGAGATCGCCGGCGCCCCGGTTAGATTCGAGCAACTCGACGCCCCAGAGGAGAAAACCTTCATCGCGCTGCTGGGAGGCCTTGCTTGGCTTGCCCCCGATTTGACTGAAGTGGCCAGGCGCTCCCGCGACCAAATTGCCGATGTGATGACCGATATGACCATCCGGCGCAAGCTCGATGACTGGTTCAAGGACTATGTTGCCAAGCGCGAACAGTTCATCAGTGACTATTGGGTTCCCTATGAACAGGGGGGGCGAGAGTACGCCGAGGCGCGCAACTCAGGAACGCAGCGGGCCGAACGGCTCTGGCCGCTGGTGGGAGAGGAGGTCGACAAGGGGTGGCGGGCTTACAATGACTACTCCAGGCTGTTCGAGGAGAAGTTAAACAAGGATGCCATCTATGTGGCCGACCGATTGAGCACCGTATTGAAGTCGTATAACAGGTGCCATAAAAAACGGAAGAAGAGTCGAGCCCTCGAATGTGCGAAAAAGGTCGAGGATCGCTTCTATACCCGCGAGCGCAAGGTCCACGAAACGGTGGGACAGGCCAGCAAATTGTTCGACTGGTGTAGCGAACGTGATGCCAACGAGGAGGAGACCTTCAAGCGAATCACCAGTGCGTTGCTCTCCTATGGACTTTCCGAGGTGGTGCGCCCCGAGACCACCTACTACTCCTGTGACTTCTCTCACGACATGGTCAAGGACCGGATGCGCGATTATCGTCAGGATCGATTCCAGAAGAAGTCCGGTGGCTATCCAGCGAATTTGACCCGCAATGAGTTCCGTACACACCCAATCACTCAGCGCAAGGTGCGTGAGCGGGTAGCGCGCAAGGGACTGGATCTGCCAAGCACCTGGGAGATCAACGACTATCATGGCTTCGTGCATGCTGTCTCCGCTGAGGTGCGTAAGCAGGCCGATACCCGCTGGCGTTCTGAAGTCATTGCCAAAACCGGCGGTTACATGGAACCGGGACTCTCCTTTGAGCAGTTCAACCGTCATCCACTGGTCAAGGACAAGTTCAAAGAGCGAATGGGGGACCGCTACACCGAGTTGTTCGATTTCACCATCACTGACCGCAAGCGGTTTAGCGAGCGTGTGGTGCGCCCCAATGTCGAGGCGCGGATTGACCGCAAGATTGCCGATTTGTCCGCTTCAGCGCAGACATATGAGGACGAGGGCGAGAACGCCGAGAATGGCAAGAACGCCATTCGCGCCGCGCTGATTCCGCCGATCTCGCTGTTCCTGAGCCTGTTCTTCACAGTGGTGACCAGTGTGAAGAACGGTATAGGCGTGGCCGTGATGGTACTCCCCGAACGCCGCCCATGGGTGCGCCGTTCCGTCATGGCCGGGCTCTACGCAATGGCTGTCGCCGCTATCGTTGCTCCGCCGTTTCTGGTCGAGAACCGCTTCTCCGAAAGCCTGTTCTACCGCCACTTCGCCGAGCGCTTCCATGAGATCGCAGGCGCCGGGGCCTACAGCGCGGAGTGGATCATTCGCATGCAGCCGATCATCTATCCATTGGGCAAGACGCTGGCCGATCAATTGGTCACCACACAGGCGGCCGCCCAAGCCCTACCGCCGTCCGCGCGTCCTGTGTCCAATGGTGCCGGCAGCGAGGTCTCACTCCACGCCCGCATCGACCGGTTCGCCATGAATAAGAGCGAGGCGGAGTTAATGTCGATCCAGCGCTCGCTCAAGCAATTGGGTCATT
>JASFJY010000335.1:0-4669 GCA_050119415.1 Chromatiales bacterium
CTCGATGACATGGATATCAATAAACGCATCATGGTGACCTATAACGGCAGCAAAGGATTGGCATTCTCCTTTCCCGCGGACTATACAGACAAGAAAAGCCTCGGCAAAACCGCCTTGAGCAGTGAGCAGGTTGCGGACTTGTTATACAACGCGCCCTATTCCACTCGTACTAATGATGCCCGTCAGATAGCGGCAAATGAGGCTTATGGAGAGGATCTGGTCGCCTATTTTCGTGGCGATAAATCGAAGGAAGGAACCGGGTCAAAAAACTTTCGTAAGCGTGAACAGCTTCTTGGAGACATTATCCATTCGTCGCCGGTATACGTGGCTGATCCCGATCCGGAACTGTATCCGGACTCCATTGCGCCGACAGGAACCTATCAGATTTGGGCGAACAATCTGACCACGGATGATGCTGCTGGCGCAAAAGGTAGGCAGCCGATGGTCTATGTAGGTGCCAATGACGGTGCATTGCATGCTTTCAATGCATCGATCGAAAAGAGTGATGGTGGGGGAAAGGAAGTTTTTGCCTACTATCCACGGGCGGTTTTCAGTAGCGACGAGAAACGCGGTCTTCACTGGCTAGCGAGCCCGAGTTATGACCATCGCTATTATGTGGATATTGCGCCTGTGGTAGGAGAGATATACGACGCTACAGAAAGTACGTGGAAGACCATCCTCGTAGGTGGCTTGCGCGGCGGTGGCAAGGCGGTTTATGCCATCGATGTATCCGATCCGAGCGAGTTCGACACGGTAGCGGGCGTGGCAGGCAATATCCTGTGGGAATTTACCGACGACAAGTTGGGCTACACCTATAGCAAGCCGACCATCGCGAAGCTCAACAACGGCCGCTGGGCTGCGATTTTTGGCAACGGTTACAACCAATCGGGTGATGATGCTGATGGCTATGCGGCCCTGTTCATTAAATATCTTGATAAGTCTGAAAAAGATAAGACTGAATACGTTATTTTGACGACCAGAGGTACGGACCAAGACTCATTGATCACAAAGGGTGGCGATTGCCTGACCGCCGGTAGCGACTGTAACGGTCTGTCAACGCCTGCTGTGGTTGACCTTGGCGCAGATCGTGTGGCGGACCGGGTTTATGCGGGAGACATCAAGGGCAACATGTGGGCATTCGACATCTCATCCGATGACCCCGTCGACTGGAAGGTAGCTTATGGCTCGGCCGCTCAGCCACTGCCTCTGTTCAAGGCTTCCGACGGCTCATCGCCTCAGCCGATTACGAGTCAGCCCGTGGTGACGCTCCACCCGACAGAGCGTCACAGTAGTACCAATCCGAATACCATGGTCTTTTTTGGTACAGGACAATATATGGTGGAGACTGATACCACATCCAAAGGAGTGAATACCTTTTATGGTATCTGGGATAGTGGCGAGCCGGTTACCCTTGACCGCACGGCAAATTCGCCGTCATTGGTCGAGCAGACGGCTAGCGCAAGCTCCTCAACGCTGGCTGAACAAACCGTACGTCTGATGACAAACAACCCGGTCGACTATAGCAAGCATAAAGGCTGGTATTGCGATTTGCCGGCTGAAGGCGAGAGAGTTATCTCTAGTCCCCTTGTGTATGGTCAGGTGGTGCTCTACACGACTATAGTGCCTTCCAGCGATATTTGTAGCGATTCGGCGGGAGAAAGTTGGCTGATGGTGCATAATTTTGTTGATGGATCTGAGCCCGATTATATAGCGCTGGATGTGAGTGGTGACGGCAATTTTACGGCTGACGATCAGTTGGGGGACTCAAACGTGGCCGGGGTAAAATCCGACAGTCTCTATTGGCAGCCGGAAATCGTAAAATCGGGTCCGGGGTCAATAGTTACGATCCTGGTGCCATCTGATGATGAGGTTTCCGGAACGGACAACTGGACAGGTCAGGGAGTCTCAATTGAGAGTGCCCGTACATCCTGGGGTCTATTCCAATATGAGTGAATACGATGGACTCGATCGTGTCCATTAATGGAGAATTGAAATGAAGTATTATTACGGGTCATCTGTTGTTCGGTATTTCGTCAATGGATTGCTGTTGACGCTCTTTTTTACCTTCCAAGTGTCAGCTGCCGACTTAGTGCTAAAAGAAGAGGCTCAGAATGCGGGGCATAAGTTTGTGGGGAAGTTTGGTGGGTATGATGAAAAAGAGAAGCTGCTCTGGGTTGACGAGGATGTTCTTTACTATGGCTTCGGGGTAAAAGTGGTGGGTACCGCCACAAAGCTTGGGTTGTTGTCTGAAATAAAGCTTGGGGAGAAGGTGACTGCCGTGGTTAAAAGTAGAGGGAAGAAAAAAATTCCGATGGTGATAGAAATACATCGTCAATAAGCTGTGCCAGATTAATCGTTGGCGGATAGCATGAAAAAGGTGTTTTAAATACGCCACACCTCATTCCGGTGAAGACCCGCTACTGTCCGGAATAAATGTAATAGTAAAAATCACTGTTGTCTCACATCATGGCTGCCCTGGAAGGAGGGGGGAGCTAAGACAGACAGCAGTACGTCTGACCTTATTGATTCGATCCTATGTGTAGGAGCCCAGTCCCCTGGGCGATAGGGAATAGAAAGAACTAATCGCCCGCGGGAGCGGGCTCCTACATATCGCGCCAAGCGCTAGCTCAAATCAATGGGTCAGACTCACTGCAGTGCCACTAACCCGAATGTTTCATGCGGGAACGCGATGATCGCACCGGATTCGTTGTTCAGATGCGGATTTACGAATGAGTCCATCCTTCGGTTCGTAAATAGCACTTGCCTGCGCCACGCCTCAATAGGCGTAGGTCGGGTTAGCGTAGCGTAATCCGACAATGGGGTGAAACAATAGGGCTGGTAATGAAAACAGAAATGGTCTCATTCCCAGTATCTATATAAGGCTGCCAGTATGAAAGAGTGTTTTTATGATCTCTAAACAAAACTTCTGATTTAGTGCTAGGTTAAGTGAAGTTAATTATTTTTAGCATAAATATAACTGAGCTTTGTGCAATGTTAAGAGATGTAAAATATGTTTAGCTCAATGAGTGCATTATAGACATGCCATATTGATCGGCGTAGCATTTTTTGTAACTTAATTAACCCGGCAACCAACTATGTCGTGCTCAGCCGCAGTATGCCAGCCAATAGCAAGGCATCAAAACGCCGCTGTAGCACTCCTACAGCAAGTTTTGATTATGCAGTCTGTTGGCTGGCATACTGCGACCTGTCTTCTAAAGATCAATCGGTTAGGGGCTTCAAGCCTGCGTTTGCTTGGTGTTGTGGCTCTTGCCAAGGGAATCACCCTTGCCGGCGAGCCACGCCTTGATCAAGGCGTGGCTTGAAGCCCTGAGCACGACATACTTGGTTGCCGGTTTAATAATGTCAGTGGGCTTATGAGTGAACTCAAGATCCATAATCAGTGGCTTGGCGGTTCGATTGCTCTCATCGGCTCCATTAGCGGCTTCGCCCCTCCTGCTTGAGGTTTCTGGATTCGCTGAGTAAGGGGAGCGGTTACGGTTTACGTCGATATGGATTGGGATGTCTGGCCGGTTCCTCAGTCACTAAATCGCTCAGATATGTAGATTCACTCCGTCCGTAATAGAGCTGCTTGGTCATTTAACAGCAGAGCGACCATGCAAAGAGCGCAGACAGGATTTACCTTGGTTGAGTTGATGATAACCCTCGCGGTGTCCACCATCATCTTGACTATCAGTATCCCGGCTTTTGACAGTCTGATGACGAGTAATCAGACCACTGCCTATACCAATAACGTTATCGGTGCCCTCAGGTTGGCGCGCAGTGAGGCGATCAATCGTGGCGAGGGGGTAACGGTTTGTGCAAGCAACACTGACTATAGCGCCTGCGACAATGCCAACTGGCAGAATGGCTGGCTGGTGTTCACGGACTCTGACGATGATCGTTCCTATACGACAGGAAGCGATGAACTCATCCGGATCTGGCAGGCGCCCGCAGGTGATATTGCCTTCAATGAGGCGCCAGACAACATTCGGTTTCTCCCGTCAGGGGGATTGAGCAGTAATGTGGACGATTTCGCCCTACAGGTTTCAGGCTGTAATCAGGCAAGGACAATCAGTATCAGCGTACTGGGTCGTGCGGAAAGTAGCCTCTCGAGCTGTTTTGAGTGACTTGTGTGATAAGGATTCAGAGTCGAACCATGAATTATCGAGGAAGGATCGCTACAGGAAAGTATGGCGGATTCACCCTGACGGAGCTGCTGATCGCTGTCGTCATACTCTCCATTGGCCTGCTCGGAGTGGTCAGCTTCCAACTTCAACTCGTGCGCAGTAACCAGGAGGCCTTGCACAGCTCCATAGCTGCCTATCTTGCGGCAGAAGCAGCAGACAGAGTGCGTGCGAACCTGCCTGGTGTTGATGACAATGAATACGATTTGATCACAGAAGCGGGGACTGATCCCGGTTGCATTGACTCGGACACCGGTTGCAGTGCTTCCACACTTGCCAAGAACGATGCCTATGAGTGGATATCGACCATAGAGGACCGGTTGCCCAATGGGCAGGGTGTGATCTGTAAGGACAGTACGCCAGACGATGGGACGGGGAGTGCTGATCCGCAGTGTGACGGCAAAAATGGTGTGAATGAATTGAGTGTCTTCGCCGTCAAGATTTGGTGGGATGACGACAGGAATCCCTATACGCCCAATGTGGCA
>JASFJY010000336.1:0-4664 GCA_050119415.1 Chromatiales bacterium
CGCCCCTTCGATTTCCTCTCGGTTTATGCCGCCCATTTCCTTTTGGGGCCTGCCGGGTCTCTCCTGTTCCGCGCCTTTCCCTGAAGTCTCGATATGAGCCCATGTTCCCGGAAGATCCTCGGGGCTAAGGCATTTGACCCCTCGGTGCTGCCTGCGGGTTCGGGCGAAACCATCGGCATCTTCAATGTTAATATTTTCGGGACTTACCCTCATGCCTCGTTCTTCTTCCTGTCTACACTTCGTACCCGCCATTACTGACGCGCACGCAAGACTCGGTTTCTCTCTCCCTGCCGGTTCGAGAGGCGGGCCTTTCACCCGCTTGGAAAGCATGCAGCTTTCAGGACGCACGCCCAAATGTTTCACCCGGTCGCTTAGAAAAGAAACTAAGTTAAGGTTTTTGCTTATTATTTTTGGAATATTAGCAAAGTTCAAAGTGTAACCGACCTACGCTAAACGCGCCCTCGCACCAATCTCGCCGTCCAGCTGCGGTATTAGCTCAATCATCAATAGCTTGCTATTGATTCAATCGCAAATCCGCATCTGAACGACGATCCCGGCGCGATCATCGCGTTCCCGGATGAAACATTCGGGCTAAGCGGCTAGCCGCTAGGTGCGCTCCGCAGGGAGGAGTGGCACATGGTTGTGCCGTTTACGGAGCGAAAGATGGAATGGCATGCCCTTTTCAAGGAGCGCAACAACGCGGATGGCCGCTTAGCGTCTCGCCCGAAGGGAAGCCCACTCAGGGCAGGTCATGAAACATGTTTAACCCAGAAGAGTCCGGCATCGGGATCGTTATTCAGATGTGGATTTGGGATTGAGTCCATCTTAGGTCCGTAAATGACACATCCCTCTTCCACTGCTCAATAACAAGCTATTGACTCAATCACACATCCGCATCTGCACAACGATCCCGGCGCTATTATCGCCTTCCCGAATGGAACATTCGGGTAAGCGGTGAAATATCGATACTTTCAATGGTTTGCTTTCGATGACGTATCTGATTTGTTGCCAAGCAAATCCTCCAGCATAGACAAGAGCCGCTCGATTATGTTCCAGATTTTGTCCCACAAAGCGTCAGGGTCATCGGCAGGTGGCGGTGGCGGCGGTGGCTCCGGCCACGGCTCAGGACCAGGTTCCTGCGTTGGATTCGGACACGGATGCGGCTCTTGTGTTGGGTCCGGCTCTGGTGTTGGATCCGGCTCTGGTGTTGGATCCGGCTCTGGTGTTGGATCCGGCTCTTGTGTTGGGTCCGGCTCTGGTGTCGGCTCCTCTTCCGAACCTACCGTAACAGTGGTTGCAACGGAATCCATCGCTCCACTATCGTCGTAAACGGTCAGCGTGACATTATAGATGTGCGCCGTATCATAACTATGAACCGGATTCTGCTCATCAGAGGTGCCGCCATCGCCAAAACCCCATTCGTAACTGACAATGGAGCCGTCAGGATCCACCGAACCGCTGCTATCGAACTGAATCTCTTCGTTCACCTTGCCGTCATAGGGCCCATTGGCCACGGCGACCGGCGATAGATTGCCCACGCCAATAGTCGCTGTGGTGGAGTCCACGCTCTTGAGACCATCATCGTCCTCTACCGTGAGGGTGACGGTGTAGATTCCATCAGCGGAATAGATGTGGGTAACACTGACGCCTTCCATCGTGGCGCCGTCACCAAAGTCCCAGTTATAGCTGACGATAGAGCCGTCGGGATCCTCACTGCCCTCAGCGCTGAAATTCATCTCCACGTTAACGGTGCCTAAGTAGGGACCGTTGGCCTTCGCAACCGGTCCCTCACTGTCTACGGCACCTATGGTCGCCCTAGTCATACCACTTGCTGTCAGACCAGCATTATCGGTCACCGTCAGGATGACGTTATAGGTGCCCGCTGTCGTATAGGTGTGTTCAGGTGTGGCTCCGCTACCCGTGTTACCGTCGCCGAAATCCCAGTCATAGCTGTCAATGGTGCCATCTGGATCGCTGGACCCGGTACCATCGAATACCAGCTCTTCACCCTCGCCGGCGCTGTAAGGACCGGCTGGATCGGCCACCGGGATCTTGTTCCCCGGCTGATCCTCATTGACATTCACCGTTGTGTCGGCGGAATCCTTGGCGCCTTTATTGTCGGTGACGGTCAGGGTCACATTGTAGGTGCCTGCGGAATCATAGTTATGAGTGGTTTTCTCGCCTGTGCCACTGGTGCCATCACCGAAGTCCCACGTATAACTCTCGATTCTGCCATCGGCATCGGATGAGGCACTGCCGTCGAACTCGACCTCCTCTCCCAAGATGACGGTGTAGGGACCCTTGGCGTCCGCCACCGGGGGCTGGTTGCCTTCAGCGATGGTGATCTTGGTGCTGGCACTCGATTCCTCGCCCTCATCGTCGGTGACGGTCAGGGTTACGGTATAGGTCCCGGTGTTAGTATAGGTATGGCTGACCAGGGCGCCGCTACCACTGCTGCCGTCACCAAAATCCCACTTGTAGCGGGCAATGTTGCCATCGGGATCTGAGGAGTCGAAGGCGTCAAACTCCAGCGCAATATCCACTGTGCCACTGGATGGCCCGCTGATATCGGCCACGGGCGGTTTGTTCGCCGCCGTCTCCGGGTCGAGGGTGCCGGCCGTGATTTCGGCCGGAGACTTGGAGTTTGTGATTTCGGCACCTCTGAAGTCTCTGATGACGTTGACAGCGCCTTCAGTCCAACCAGGCTGGGTGTTGGCGTTGATCTCCTCGAGATTGGTCACGCCATTCGGATCGTTGTCGGAATTAAGCGATTCGATGGCACTGAAATCTTCTTTGTACTGTATGTAATCCCAGCCATAGCCATTGACTACATGGTAGTCTTCCGTGTGGCACAAAGCACATGCGTCAGCAAGATTCTCGTCCGCAGTTGAATTGGGGTAGGCCGCTTGCCAGCCTGTGAGATCGCTTTTATATGCATAAACCGAGGAAGAGACTCCGGTCAAGGCAAGAGCACAGGCCAAAGTCAATGGTGTCGGTTTAAATCGCCAAGTTTTTATATTCATCACATACCTTCATCATTTTCATACAGAATATTTCAACAGTTAGCTGCAGTATTTGTCTTTACTAACCCTAGCCTTGATAAAGCATTCATCGCGTAATCGCTCTTGCTTTTTTTGATCAAAAGATGGAGATGGGAACATCGGTAAGGGTTTCCGCATAGGCCGAGGACGAATATACGAACATGGGGAAGTCTGTTGAGAAAGTCACCGCTTCGATACATTCCGTCACCCTTTTCATCTCCTTCGTCAAAACGCAAACCTCGCTGCTCTTGCAACTTGAAGTGCTTTTGCTTACCTCTCTAGTCTCAAACGATTTGTTAAATACTTTTCAGTTGTTGCAGGACATTACCCGCGCTATCCGAATCGTGGTACTGCTGCTTCCCGCCGCCGGATAGGCCACACTGCCGTCCGCATAGGCCTTAAAAGCCTGGTAGTTGTGGTCCGGTACATCGATCGTGAATTGGTCGCCTACGGCCTGGCCACTGCCCGAATCATAGATCTGCGCCGCCATCGACGAGCCCGACTCCCAGGCCAGCAGCATCCGATCCGCTCCATAACTGACCAGGTGCGGATGACTCGTATTAGCATTGGTGGAGATAGTCGTATCCGAGGCGCCGCTGGTGAAATGCTCCAGACGCGCCTGTCCACCCTGGCTCCAAGCGGCCCAGTAGCCCGATGTACTGGAAAGCACCAGATCGCCACCGAACAGAGTGCCGTCACAGTTACCACCGGCCACCGTACGGTAGGGGTTGGGCTGGGCGATGCGGCAGTCGTTGTCCGTGGCGCAAACCATCACGAAGTGGTTGGTGCGCGGATCCCACACCATGCGCGTCTGCCAGCTGTGGCTGCAACCCACTTCGAAGCTATCAGGATGACCGGTTACCAGCGAGCCAGCCTTATCGACCACCTGCATCCGGTCCCCTTGGTGGATATCGACACAGCTGCCGTTGTTCACGGTAATGGCATCACCGAAGTAGGCGGCGTAGTTGTCGCTACCGTCGAAGGCGAGACGGCCGTGGTGCTGATACCACCAGACAAACCGGGCACCGTTGTCGTAGCCGGCCAGATTGTCACTCAGGTTGGTTACCTGCTGCTCCCACTGCACATTGCCCGCATCGTCGAAACGCACCATGTGCATGGTCTTGCACTGGCTTGACGAGCCGCCGCACAGCTGGCCGCTGCCGCAGTTGTCCGTGCCGCCGTTGGTGGCGTTGCGGGTGACCAGCACCACGCCGCCCTCAGCGTCGGCATGGAGGTCTTGAAGATCGACCGCGGGAATACTGCTCGGGGTACCGACCAACTGGTCGTTGCAGTCGAGCTTGGCGAGATAGACCCGGTTGTCGCTGCCGAGCCAAGCCAACCTCGAACCGCCTGAAGGCAGGGCCGCGATCGCCATCGGCAGAGGGTCGGTGTCCCCTTCCTGACCGTAACCCATGACCGGGACGCCAACGTCGATCTCGGTAACCGCCACATTCGGTGACTGGCAGGAGCTGGCCTCTCTACCACAGCTTGTGGGTTCCAGATCCGTTGTCGGTTCCTGGGTCGGTTCCTGGGTCGGTTCCTGGGTCGGTTCCTGGGTCGGTTCCTGGGTCGGTTCCTGGGTCGGTTCCTGGGTCGGTTCCTGGGTCGGTTCCTGGGTCGGTT
>JASFJY010000337.1:0-4662 GCA_050119415.1 Chromatiales bacterium
GAAACGGTTGAGCCGACATTGTTTGGGCTGGGGCACCATTTCCGCCGCCATGGCGAGAAAGAGTTCGGCGGTTGCCAGGGCGTCGCTCAAGGCATTGTGCGCCTTGTAGTTGGGCAGATTGTAACGGAGGCGCAGATTGAACAGGCGCAGGTCGCCGGGCTGGATGGTGTGGTTGCGGCGTTCGAACAGACGCTGCGCCAGCACCAGGGTGTCGATGGTCGGTATCACGAACGGGGCGCCAAAGAGTTTCTGGCAGATGCTGTTGAGGAAGTTCTGCTCGATCGAGGCATAGTGCACCAGCATGACCTTGCCGGCCAGCCTGGAGAGCAGTTCGGGCAGGGCTTCGTTGATGCTGATACCGGTGGCGGCCTGGTCGTCGGTAATCTGGTGAATCACCGCCGATTCCTCGGGAATATCTTCATCGATGGCGATCAACTGATGTCGCGAGGTTTCGAGTTTGACGGCCATGTGTTGGATCTCGACCAGGCCGTAGCTGAGTATCTTGTCCTTGCGCGGGTTGAGTCCGGTGGTCTCCAGGTCGAGGGCGACGATGACAAGATCATCACAATGAGTCTTCTTGGGTGTCAGCGGGGTCGAGAGATAGTCGTGCAGGGCCCCGGGCAGGCTCTTCGACAGAGCCCGCTTACGCAGAGTCTCAAGGCTGAGAAAGCGTTGAAACACTAGCGAAAGCGTCCTCCCTGGTAGCGGTTGTCCATCGTTTCCTGCATGTCCTGAATAACCCGAAAGGCGTCCTTCAGGTGGCGGCGTTCCAGATCTGAAAGCTCATCGGGCGAGAGGTAGTTGTCGGGCTGCAGGCCCTTGCGGATCTGTTCCGCCTGGTGGTTGATGCGCATGCTGGCGATAAACTCCAGGGCGTCGACCAGGTTTTCGCCCATATCGCGGCTGAGTATCGGTGTCTCGGCGGCGGCCTGCAGCCGCTCGGTGGTGTTCACTGGTTTCAATCCCTGGCTGAGGGCGAAGACTCGCGCAATGTCGGTGATCGGCACGACACCGCGGTGTTTGATATCAAAGGTGTCGTTGTGCTTGCCGTCGTGAATCAGCACGAAGTTGCGGAAGAAACCGAGGGGCGGGCGGTGCTGCATGGCGTTTGCGGCCATATAGGCGGTGAAGATACCGTTGCCCCGGGTCTTGCTGAGAATATCGCTCTGCAGTTCGTTGAACAGCTCTTTGTCGCCGTATACCGGCCGCAGGTCGAAGAAGATACTGGAGAGCATCAGCGCCATGGGATCGGGTTTGTTGATCCAGGTGTTGAAGTACTTGCGCCAGATCTTCAGGGGCTGACGCCACTTGGGATTGGAGGCCATGGCCTCGCCGGGGCAGTAGACGAAGTTGCAGGCGTTGAGGCCATCGGTGACCCGCTTGGACAGCTGTTGGAAATAATCGGCATGCTCCTGCTGCATCTGGTCGGAGATCAGCAGGGCATTGTCCTGGTCCGAGTGGGAGGTCTGTTCGCGGCGGGCCTGGGAGCCGCCGCACATCCAGACGAAGGGCACGGGCGCGGAACCGAGCTCCACCTCGGCCATCTCGATAAGGCGCGCTGTCAACGAGTCGGTGATGCTGGATATGGCGTCACCGATGTGCAGCGCCGAGGCGCTGGAGGAGGCCAGCTGGAACTGCAGTTCAGGCAGGCGTTCGCTGATGGCGGCGAGTTCTTGGACCGTCTCCGCTTTGCGGATATCGGTGGCGAGATAGGCGGAGTTAGTGGTCTGGTGTCGCGCCAGGTCGGTGGCGGTGAGCATGCCGACCACCTGGCTGTTTCGCATCACCGGCAGATGGTGAACGTGCAGGCGGGTCATGGTCATCAGCGCCTGGATCGCCAGGGTGCTCTCCTGGATGGTCTCCAGGTCTGAGGTCATGATGCGGTTGACCGGATTCTCTGGCGAGAGGCCAGCAGCGACGCAGCGTTTGCGCAGATCCCGGTCGGTGACCAAGCCGGCCAGGTGTTCGTCGTCCATCACCATCACCGATGAGACGTTTTTGTCGCTCATTAGTCTGGCCGCTTCGCGGATGGAGCTGTTGAGATTGATCACCACCGGCAATTTCTTCAGCAGATGAGAGACTTCGACGGTCATCTGCGCGATGTTGCTGGTGTCGCCGCTGTCCTGCAGAGTACGCACAGCCTGCTTGAGGCGGTCGCGCATGGAGTCACTGAAGTGCCGGTCGAAGGCCGGTTCCGCCTGGCGCAAGGCCTTGAGCTTGCTGCAGGGCAGCTGATAGAGCAGGGTGTCCTCGGTGGCCAGGCCGCGAATGGCGCGGCCGAAATTGATCAGCTGGCAGTCGGTGGTGTAGATGTCGCCCTCGCCGAGCTTCTCCACCAGCTTGTCCTCTTTATCGAGCAGCTCCACGGCGCCGCTGCGCAGGATGTAGAGATAGCTGCGCTCGGCATCTATAGGGGGGAAGGCGCTGGTGCGTCTCAGATAACGTATGTCGAGAAGTTTCGGCAGCTCATTAAGCTGCTCCTCCGGCAGCATGTCGAAGGGCGGGCGTTGTGCCAGAAAGTCACGAATCTCGACCAGTTCGATTTCCATAGGTTCGCTCGAATGAAGTCGTTCGCCATCCAGGTTCTGAAAAGATAAGACATCAAAAGCAAGTTATTACGCGAATTGTTGTATGTCATCAACTTCGAACAAGTTGTCACATCCATAGCATATCGGGAAAAAATCTCTACGGATTGACCGGAGCGACCGTATCGCCGGTCAATGCGTGGAGATCCTTTCGCAGAGAAAAAGGCCCCGCCGAAGCGGGGCAAAGGCATTGCTTTATGGTTGATGATTAATGCTCAAGGGTGGCGGCCTGCGAACCCTTGGGTACGCGGATGTCCTCCACTAGGTGCTGGATGTGATCCGGCGGTGGTGTTGTCATCTTGGAGACCACGATGGCCACCGCGAAGTTGACCACAGCACCCACGGCGCCGAAGGCGTTCGGCGAGATGCCGAAGAACCAGTTGGTGCCCATGTCTCCCAGGAAGGAGGTGCCCGGGATGAACATGATGCCTTTGTGCTGGAACACATAGAGCATGGTTACGCCGATACCGGAGACCATGCCCCAGATGGCGCCGGAGCGGTTCATGCGCTTGTTGAAAATGCCCATCATCAGCACCGGGAAGATGGAGGAGGCTGCCAGGCCGAAGGCGATAGCCACGGTACCTGCGGCGAAATCCGGCGGATGCAGGCCGAAATAACCGGCCAGGCCGATGGCGCCAGCCATGGCGATACGACCCGCCAACAGCTCGTTCTTCTCCGAGATATCCGGCATGAACACGCCCTTCAGCAGGTCATGCGAGATAGAGGAGGAGATGGCCAGCAGCAGACCGGCAGCGGTGGAGAGCGCAGCGGCGAGACCACCGGCCACCACCAGGGCGATGACCCAGTTGGGCAGCTTGGCGATTTCCGGGTTGGCCAGCACCATGATGTCACGGTCGACCTTGGTCATCTCGTTACCCTTCCAGCCCCAGGACTCGGCCTTGGCGGCGAACTCCTCGTTCTTGTCGTTGTAGTACTGGATGCGGCCGTCGCCGTTCTTGTCTTCCCACTGCAGCAGACCGGTCTTCTCCCAGTTGGTCATCCACTGCGGCACCTTGGTGATCTCGATGTTACCGGTCGGGGAGCCGACCTCACCGGTCTGGATGGTGTTCATCAAGTTAAGGCGAGCCATGGAACCCACGGCCGGAGCGGTGGTATAGAGGATGGCGATGAAGACCAGCGCCCAGCCGGCGGAGGCACGGGCATCCTTCACTTTAGGCACGGTGAAGAAGCGGATAATGACGTGGGGCAGGCCCGCGGTACCGATCATCAGGGAGAGGGTGTAGACAAACATGTTGAGTTTGCTGCCCATGACCTGGGTCGTGTACTCCTTGAAGCCAAGGTCAGTCACCACTTGGTCGAGCCGGTCAAGCATGTAGGTGCCGGAGCCGTCCGCCATGGAGCTGCCGAGACCCAACTGCGGCACCGGGTTTCCGGTCAGGTGCATGGAGATGAAGACCGCCGGCACGGTATAGGCGAAAATCAGCACGCAGTATTGGGCGATCTGGGTGTAGGTGATGCCTTTCATGCCGCCCAACACCGCATAGATGAAAACGATACCCATGCCGATATAGAGGCCGTGATCGTAATCAATCTGCAGGAAGCGGGAGAAGGCCACGCCGATACCCTTCATCTGACCGATAACGTAGGTCACCGAGGCGATGATGAGGCAGATGACCGCGACGATACGCGCTGTGCGCGAGTAGAAGCGGTCACCGATGAATTCCGGCACGGTGAACTTGCCGAACTTACGCAGGTAGGGCGCCAGCAGCAGGGCCAGCAGCACATAACCGCCGGTCCAGCCCATGAGGAAGACCGAAGCGCCGTAGCCGTTGAAGGCGATCAGGCCCGCCATGGAGATGAAGGAGGCGGCGGACATCCAGTCGGCGGCGGTGGCCATACCGTTGGCAACGGGGTGAATGCCGCGACCCGCGGCATAGAACTCGCCGGTGGTCCCTGCACGGGCCCAGAAGGCGATACCGATGTAGAGGGCGAAGGTGGCGCCCACCACAATGTATGTCAGAGTTTGCAGATCCATGAGTCGTTATCCCCCATTAATCCTCATGGACGTCGTACTCGACATCCAGAGCGTTCATACGTTTCGCGTAGACATAGATCA
>JASFJY010000338.1:0-4646 GCA_050119415.1 Chromatiales bacterium
CAGCGAGTCGCCGCGACGAACCCGGTAGTGGAGCGAACTCTGGGTTCCCGAAGGCTGCAGATCGAGCGGCGAGATATCGGCGGTGACCGTCCGGCCGGTCCAGATGACAAGCTTCTGGCCTGCCTTGAGCGGATCGCTTGGCGCCATGCCGTTCCATTTAGCCAGCTTTCGGTAGCTGACGTTGTAGTTCCGGGCGATCTTCCATAGGCTGTCGCCCGGCTTGACGACATAGAAAAGCTTGTTGCCCTGGCGCGGACGATTCTGAATGTTCGCCTTGCGCTGTTCGGCACTGTAGACGTAGTGGTCGAGCGACTTGCTTGAGACCGGTATCAGCAGGTACTTGCCAGCGCGGATGTTGTTGCCGCGCAGCTTGTTGATTTTACGCAACAGTTTGGCCGTGGTCTTGTGATGGCGGGCGATGACACTGAGGCTGTCGCCTTTCTTGATCTTATAGCGCTTCCAGCTCAGGCGCTGCTCAGGCGGCATTTTCTCCAGAGCGGCGACAAAGTCTTCGACCTTGTCGAGAGGAAGGTTGAGGCGATGCGGGCCTTCGGGATCGGTGGCCCAGCGGTTGAAACCCGAGTTGAGCAGATAGAGATCCTGGATCGGTAGGTCGGCCATCTCCGCGGCAAGGGCGAGATCGAGCTGGCTGCCGATATCGATGGTGGTGAAGTAGGGTTCGTCCGGTAGCTTCAGCAGAGTGATGCCGTGATCCCCCGGGTGGCGGAATACCTCACTCAATGCCAGCAGTCTCGGCACGTAAGCGCTGGTCTCATCGGGTAGCTTTAGTGACCAGAAATCAGTGGATTTGCCCCGTTTTTTGTTGCGCCTGATGGCATTCCTGACAGTGCCCGCCCCCGAGTTATAGGCCGCCAGGGCCAGTTCCCAATCCCCGTCGAACTGTTTGTTGAGGCGTTTAAGGTAGTCCAGGGCGGCACGGGTTGAGGAGACCACATCGCGTCGGCCGTCGTACCACCAATTCTGTTTCAGCCCGAAATAACGGCCGGTGGAGGGGATGAACTGCCACATGCCGGCAGCGCGGCCCGGCGAGTAGGCAAAGGGCCGGAAGGCACTCTCCACCGCCGGCAACAGGGCAATTTCACCGGGTATATCGCGCTTGTCCATCTCTTCCAGGATGAAGTGGAGGTAGGGTTCGGCTCGTTCCTGGATGCGTTGGATGTAGCCAGGGTGAGAACGGTACCAGTTCAGCTCCTGGGTCACCCGCTTGTTAGTGGGGGTGGCTAGACTGAACTCGCTCACCATGCGACCGATCAGGTCGGGCTCCGGATCCGACAGGTTATCGACCACAAGCTGGAGTTGGCTGGTTAGCTTCGGTAACTGTTCAACACCTATCTGGTCTGACTGCTCCTCGGGCTGGGTCCCTACGGCTTGCGCCACCGCCGGGGACAGTGGCGCAGTGTTCAAGGACGCATCACTCTCCCCGTTGGGTAGTGTCTGACAAGCGGTGATCAGACAGGTAAGAAGTAGGTTCATGGTCAATAGGGAGAGTCTTGAATAGTCCATAATGCTCGGGGGTTGGTTGGCGATTAACTACAAATCGGGGGAAAATAGTATCAAAGCCGAGTATCATTTCCATCACTCTGTATCCTTGGTGACCATGGCCCTGACTGTTTTAAGATCCTCACCTACGATTCTGCCGGATAACCGTCAAGCATATCGGCCGCACCCACGACATCCTTTAATTATGAGTACAAGCGATTATGTACACAAATAAGGAATTCAAACTGGGAAGCTGCCTGCAAAAACAGCTCGATGCCTGGTTCGAGACGCGTCTCGGCCAGACCTTGATGGATCAGGAATTGGCCTGTCTGCAGGAGAAGGCGGCGGCGATATTCGGCTATCATGTGGTGCAGATCGGTCTACCTTGCCATGGTTTCGAACTGCTCAAGCAGAGCCCGGCACGCAACCGGGTCATCTTGGATAGCGCCTCGACACAGCCGGGAATCGACATCAAGGGTGATCCCCGTTTCCTCCCTCTGGCCAGTGACAGTATCGACGGCATCATTCTCCCGCATACCCTCGATTTCTCGCCCGACCCCCATCAGCTGGTGCGGGAGGTGGAACGCGTTCTGATTCCCGAGGGCAAGGTGCTGTTGAGCGGTTTCAATCCTTGGAGCCTGTGGGGTGTCGGGCGTCTGTTCCGTCGGCGTTCGGGCAATATGCCCTGGTGCAGCCACTTCTTCATGCCCAAGCGGGTACAGGACTGGTTCTCTCTTTTAGGCTTTGATCTGGAAGAGGTGGCCTATCTCCATTATCGTCCCCCCATTCACAATCAATTGGTGATGCAGAAGCTGGCCTTTATGGAATACCTTGGCCGCAGGGCCTGGCCCATGTTGGGTGGCGTCTATGTGATGCAGGCGGTGAAACGCGCCGTCACTGTAACGCCGATACGCATGAATCGCTGGCGCATGAAAAAACGGGTGCTGCCGGCAGCGGCCAGGCCAACCACAAGAAGTAGTAGCAGGATCAATGACGCAATCCGTTGAAATCTATAGTGATGGAGCCTGCAAGGGTAATCCGGGTCCAGGTGGCTGGGGAGTGCTTATGCGCTACGGCAAACATGAGAAGCAGCTCTACGGTGGTGAGGCGCGCACCACCAACAACCGTATGGAGCTGACCGCGGTTATCCGGGGATTGCAGGGCCTCAAAAGGTCGAGCAGGGTCTGCATCATTACCGATTCCCAATATGTGAAAAACGGCATCACCCAGTGGATCCACAATTGGAAGCGCAATGGTTGGAAGACTTCAGGGAGACAGCCGGTGAAGAACGCCGACCTGTGGCGGCAGCTCGACCAGGAGGTGGCCAAACATCAGGTTGAATGGCGCTGGGTCAAGGGCCACTCGGGGCATCCCGAAAACGAGCTGGCAGACCAACTGGCCAATCGCGGCATTGAGGAGCTTAGCCAATGAGCCGACAGATTGTGCTCGATACGGAAACCACCGGCCTGGAGCCGATGCAGGGTCACCGCATTATCGAGATCGGCTGTGTCGAGATGGTCGATCGCCGACTCACCGGTAACAATTTTCACCAGTATCTGCAGCCGGACCGGGAGATTGATGCAGGCGCCATCGAGGTGCACGGTATTACCAACGAGTTTCTCGCCGACAAGCCCCATTTCGCCGATGTGGCGTCCGACTTCATCGACTATGTGCGCGGTGCCGAGCTGATTATCCACAACGCCCCCTTCGATGTGGGATTTCTCAGTCATGAACTGCGCCTGATGGGGCACCCTTCGGTGCTGGACGATATCTGTGCCGTGACCGACACCCTGGTAATGGCCAAGAAGATGCATCCGGGTCAGCGCAACAGTCTCGATGCCCTGTGTAAGCGCTACGATATCGACAACTCTCACCGGGAGTTGCATGGGGCGCTGCTCGACGCCGAGATTCTGGCCGACGTCTATCTGATGATGACCGGTGGCCAGGCGGCCCTGATGCTCGATGCAGAAGGCGGCGAGGCGTTAGGCTTAAGCAGTGAGCAAGTTATCCGGCGTCTACCTTCCGGTAGACTGCCACTGCCTGTCGTCAAGGCCAACGCGCTGGAGATCGAGGCACACGAGAAGCTGCTCGAGCGGCTGGGCGAGGCCTGTGTGTGGTTACGTGCCGCGGAGCCTGCCGGCGACTCCTGATGGAGAGGGGCATGGGGGAGGCTGGTGTCGACCCGGCAGGATAAATTGCCGGGTAAATTATAGGCATGCGGTGGGGGTTAGACCCGGGACTGGTTGGAACGGGTGCTGTCGGTGCCTTGTACGATATCGTAGAGTCGCGGCAGGTCGAGCAGCTGAACATGCTTGCGCTCTACCTGTAACAGGCCCTCATCCTGGAAGCGGGTGAACAGCCGGCTCACGGTCTCCACCGCCAGTCCGAGGTAGTTGCCGATCTCGTGGCGAGACATGCTGAGGAAGAAGTCGCTGGGCGAAAAACCCCGCTGCTTGAAACGTTCGGAGAAGCTTAACAGGAAGCTGGCCAGCCTTTCCTCGGCGCTCCTCTTGCCCAGCAGGGTCAGCATCTCCGTTTCCTGGCCGATCTCTCGGCTGAGCAGCCGGTACATTTGGTGCTGCAGACTCGGCATCAGGCTGCTGAGGGCTTCGAGCTGAGTAAAGGGCACCTCGCAGACGGCGGTGGTCTCCAAGGCAACGGCCGAGCAGTTGTGATTGTCGTCCTGGATGGCGTCCAGGCCGATCAGTTCGCCGGGTAAGTGAAAACCCAGTACCTGTTCGCCGCCGTCCTCGTTGGGGGAGTAGGTCTTGACCGAGCCGCTGGTGATGACCCGCAGACTGTGAAGCTTATCTCCGCCGCGATAGAGGTGGTCGCCACGATGGTAGGGGCGGCCGCGTTTGATGATACTGTCAAGTCGTTCAACATCTTCCGGGGTTAATCCCATAGGAAGGCAGAGGGTGGATAGGCTGCAGTTTTTGCAGGCCACCTTGATGTTTTCGAACGAGACCACTTTCCGGTTAGTCAAGGCTTAGCTCCAGTGGGATGATCCAGATTTGCCATGGGCTGCCGGCGTATCTTCCAGAAAAACTTGACATAGATCAAGTCATTTAATGGCATACCTTGCGCTGGGTCTTTGTCCTGACAAAAAAAACCGGCCCTCGGCGGGCCGGTTTTGTCTGCCAGCG
>JASFJY010000339.1:0-4644 GCA_050119415.1 Chromatiales bacterium
TGAAGACTCAGCTCAAAGCATTCAATTTGTCCGAGACCCTGGTCTTAGACATGACTACTCAGTTTGAGGCCGCCCTGAAAGGCGTCACCGAAGAGGCGCAGGCCAATCTGCTGCTGAGTGCGTTCACCGGTATCGGGGAGCAGGTCGGCAAGCAGCTGGCCGAGTCCGGCAGCCCTGAATCGATTCAGTTGGATTTTTCCGGTCTGCAGCCTCTGGTGCAAGGAATTGGTTCCGGCCTGTCGAAAGACGATGTGCGGGCACTCATGCAGGAACAGCGCGATGAAGAGGCGCGTAAACTCGCCGAGACCGAGAAGAAGCGCAAGGCCAACGTGAAGCTGTTCACCGATGTCATCAACGGTCAGGAAGGATTCAGCGATGAGCTGAAAAAGCAGCTGTGCGAAGGCGTTGAGGATCTGATCACCGCCGATATGACCGAGGCGCAGATCAAGAGCCTGTCGGATAATCAGATTGCCCTGGGCAATCGCCTGAGCGCGCAGCAGGAGCTGGCCAACCGTGGTTTTCAGTTTGCTGGCGGTCCCGCGGGCAGTGTGCATATCGATATCGACACCGCCGGCGACGGCATGAAGCTGCAGGAGCAGATCGACGGCATGTTGCAGCGTACCAGTGTGGCGGCCAACGGCCGGTTGAAACTGGTAAAACTGTCGGAGAAAGGCAATCGGTTCTTGCAGGACGTGCTGGCCAGTTTCGACCAGCTGAACGCGGCGCGCATCCATGCCGAATCCAAGATGCTGGCCGGTGGCGATACCACCACCGCGGACACCAACCTGCCGGTGGGTCTGATCCGTACCGTGATCAAGGAGGCCCTTTCCGATCTCAATGTGCTGGCATTGGTGCAGACCCTGACCGATCCCGGCGCCCAGGGCACCACGCAGATCCCCTATGAACAGCGGGACACCTCTGATGTGCAGAACCAGGGCATCGTTTATGAGGGGCAGCCCATTCACCGCGCCAGCGTGTCGCAGGAGATGGAGCTGGCGTACATCCTGCCGATGAAGCTGGCCTTTCTGATCAGTAACGAGGTGATGCATTTCACCCGCTCCAGCGCTATCAACTGGGATGCCTACGCGCGCAACGTGGAAAGCAACGCCCGGGTGATGCGCGAGCTGATCGCCATGCGGATCTGCAACGAGCTGCAGCGCTCCGCGGATGCCTATGGCGCGGTTGAGGTCACCAACTTTGTTGGGGTGAACTTTGTTGGGGTCAGAGTAATTTTACTCTGCCCCCATCCGACTGGCTAACGGATCACGGATGGAAATTTGTGATTGCTGCAAATGGTTGGCCTAAAGTGGCTATTAATGAGTTCAATAGGCATATGGTTGGCGGATTAAAAAAGAGAGAGAAACATCTAAACATAGATGCGATAAAGTAGCTGTAAAAAACTTAGATTATAAGGATCACGCTTGGTGTCAGTAATTATTTCATGAAATGAGTGAAATGATGGAAATAAGCCAGCCAGCTAGATATAGCTGATTGGGTTTGCCAATTGATAAGTATATTCTTCTGAATCTGTAAAGTTGTTAAGATATGACACGTCCATGTTTTATGAGGCGCTTGGAGAAAGAACGAGGAAGTTAATTTCAGGCCACCATGGAGTTAGTTGTCATTGGCTGATGTTCATCCGATGCGTAGAGTTTGAAATCTTTAGGTGGAGTGAAAGTCAATTTGCAAAGTAAGCGAAATTGATGCGGGGCATCCGGATTGACTTTTTCAACACAGAGATTGATTGGCATTTTATTCTGGATTTGATGCAAACTCTGATTTAGATAGCGAGGGCAGTAACCAACGCGAACGAGTTCTGTTGTCACTAAAAGCAGGGCATAGCGATCTTTGACATTGTCCTTCTCTGGAGTTAGTAGCAAGCTGTCACCTGGGCGCAGTCGTCCAATAGTGCTTTGCTCACTAGAGTTTAAATAACGTAGTCCATGGCTAAAAAAGTAGAGCTCCATTTCACCTCTGTCATTAGCCTCAACCTCAGGATATACGCAAAGCTTGTCGGTACCTCGCTGACCCCCTGACCGTGCTAATAGTTCTAAATCATCTACTGTTTCATCCAACCCCATCCACTCTAAATAACTAGGGTACTCAGGGCGTGATGAATCAAGCAGGCGGTTAGCAAAAAGCGGGAATAGAGTGACTGAATGATAGATTTGTCTCTTGTTCTGCATTCGCCCTAGGTAGTCAAAACGTGGAGAGGTATTCGCTCCTTGTGTATAGGTAAAACTGTAACCATCTGCGTTGTGGCTGAGTCGGCCAACGGTATGCCAAAGACGGTTTTCTGGATCTTGCCATGCGATATAGAGTGCTTTCATGTTCTTAAAGCTAAAAGTCGTTGTTTGTTTAATGCCAATAGGGTTAAGGCGAAATCTCTGGCTGGTTGAGTTACCTCGTCCAGGGGTAGTTGTGAAAATAGCTCTTGACAGTCATTCTCCTCTATTTGGTGCAGTTGATCCAGCCAAAAATCAGCTGCGCTGGGTGATTTTGAGGCCGCCTTTTTGAAGAGTTCGAGGCAGAGCATTGGCTTCTTGCTGGTCTTGTGTTCATAAATGGCTGAACGTGCCTTTTTGACGTAGGTGCTTATGTGACGGCCCTTGTCCTTGGTTGTCAGGCGGTCCTCACGATTTTTGTCGGTTTCATTTTGGCCCATGGAAGCGGCATGGTCGAAAGTAGGGGCGAGATAAATCTGTTCTTGGTGGCGGATTAATCCCCAGTTTTCATGGTGTCGGTCTTGGTTGGCAATCCAGGTGTCTAGTAATAGGTAGCCAAGAAAAAGATCAAACGCCTGGGTAATGGCATCAGATGGAGGTGGCCAGTCCGGAGGTAGTTCAATTGCTGGTCTGGTTAAGAGTGCATGGATTCTCCCCAGGGTGTGGTCCTTAACCTTCCTGACTTCATGTTGTGGATAGCCTTCATGGTGCTCAGCTAGGAGTTCGTTGCCAAGGATTAGTCGGCCATCAGTTGGCACAAACTGAGGCGATAATACGCCCCTGTTTCCACGCCAAATCGCTAAGTCATAGGAGGCATGTGGTAGTCCCAGAAGATCGGCCAGCTCGGCGGCAATCTTCTCGGACCAGTTTTCGCCTGTATTTGGACGTCCAATCTTGAATAGATAGTGCTTATTGTCATTACGAAACCAGTATTTTTCCTTGGTGCCCAGTTGCTCAAGAGAATCAGGGGTATCATCAATTAGGCGAAGTACGGGAAACATATAGGGTCGGTCAAAAATCCACGCAATCTGGTCGTGCTCGATGATAATGCTTACATGCGCATTGAGTATCAAAAACAGAAGCAGGCTGCCGTAGCTTCAATCTTATAATTCCTGAAACTTTATCACACAGTTAGCCCGAATGTTTCACCCGGTCGCTTAGAAAATTAACTAACCTAATGTTTTTGCATGCAATTACTGGAATATTTGCAAAGTACAACCTGTAACCGACCGACGCTGAACGCGCCCTCGCACCTGTCTCGCCGTCCAGCAGCGGTATTTGCTCAATCATCAATAGGTTGGCTATTGATTCAATCGCAAATCCGCATCTGAACGACGATCCCGGCACGATCATCACGTTCCCGGGTGAAACATTCGGATTAGTGGCTTGACTTGTGGAGGCTATCGAGCGACTTGATCCTTAACGTCAGCTTACTCAAGCTACCGCATTGGTTAGCTAGCGGGCAACTGGTAATGGCTGGCTGTGAAGGGGGGGCGGTTTCGGTTCTGATTAAATATGCTAGCTATTATAATAATGGGGGTGGCTCAAAGCGTGAGTCTAAGGGAAATGTATTAATGTTTAGGTGAAGAATGCTACCCGAATTGCTACCCCAAAGACAAAAGGCCTACATCATGATGATGTAAGCCTTTGTTTTTATTGGCTCCCCGGGACCGCCTTACTGGGTACCAAATTACTGGTGGTTGAGCTGCCGGTGAGGTTCCATGCTAAGGCAGCATGAAACTTGGGTAAAAAGAGGCTTGATCCTCTAAAAACAGTTAGTTACCACTGTCGATACTGCGGGCATCGGTTCAAATCAGAGCCTGAGAAGGTTGTTACTGCCCCGGAAAAAGATTCCCACCCATTCACATATTATGCCACTTGTCCCGAGTGCGGCCAGCAGGCCGAACAGGCCGCTTGGGAGCAGAATTTGATGATCGCCCACGCCAAAGCCACCGGGCCGGTGACTGATGAGGGGATTCGGCGCTGCAAATTCAATGCGTTGAAACATGGGCTGCGGGCCGATGTGGCGACCTATTACCCGGCCAGGCCTGGCGACTATCCGCACTGCTCTGCTTGCGAGTGGCTAGAGGGTAGGGATTGCTCAGAATTCGGCGGGTGCTTGAAGCGTGCAGAGCTGCTGCTGCGCCACCAGGTGGCTTTTGAGTCGAATGATCCGGAAAAGTTGCAGCGTTTTCGTGCAAAAACCCAGGGCCATATCCAGGCGCTCATCGATGACATGATCCTGGCGATCGCCCAGGACGGTGGACCGCGGATCACCAGCCCTGAGTGGTATTACGACAAGGATGGTGGTCTGCACTTTGTTGAGTTTTTCGACGAGAGGACAGGTGAGCTCGTCAAGTTAAACAAAATCGAGGCACACCCGCTGCTGAAGCTTCTGATGGATTTCATCAGCAAAAAC
>JASFJY010000340.1:0-4616 GCA_050119415.1 Chromatiales bacterium
GAATCCACGCTGATATTCAACGATTTTGCTCGCTACCCGCAGGATGGTCTCGTTGCGGCTCTGCAGGCTCTTGATGAACCAGCGGGCCTCCTGCAGGTGGTTTTTCAGGAAGGTGTTGTCGTCGCTCTGGTCGGCGCGCCGGATCAGGCTGGCATAATCGTTGTTGACCCGCAGTTTCGGTGTCGTCTCGGCGTTCAGCTCGACCACCCAGCGGCCATGGCGCTTGCTGACGAAGACGTCGGGGATGACGTACTCCGGCTCGCTCTGGGCGATCATGGTTCCCGGTCGTGGGTTGAGGGAGCGGATCAGTTGCATGATCTGCACCAGCTCCTCATCGTCGATCTTCAAGCGCCGCTTGATCTGGTTCTGATCCTGACCTGCCAGCAGGCTGAAATGGTCGTGGCAGAGCTTGATGGCCTGTGCTAACTGGGGGGTTGAGTCCGGCAGTTGGTGTAGTTGGATCAGCAGACACTCCTGCGGATTGCGCGCGCCCACACCCGGTGGATCGAAGGCCTGGATTCGGTGTAGCACGGCCTCCACGTCATCTACGGAGAGCCCCTCCTCTTCCTCCTCTGCGCTGCCGATGGACAGGCGGATCTCCTCCAGATTTCCAGTGAAATAGCCGTCTTCGTTAATGCTGTCGATGAGGGTGGTGGCGATGGTTTGGTCGAGGGGGGTAAAGGGAGTCAGGTTCATCTGCCACACCAGGTGATCGTGCAGGGTGGGAGTTCCGCTGCGCTGGGCCAGATAGTCGCCGTCGCTGGTCTCGTTGCCACCACCGCTGCTCGGTAGGTAGCTGTCGTAGACGTCGGCCCATTCGCTGTCGACCGGCAGATCCTCGGAGAGCTGGGCGGCGTCGGTCTGAATTTCCCGCTCGTTGTTGATATCGTTGCCTTCCTGGGTCTCTTTTTGACGCTCTTGACGGATTTCACTCTGCGTCTCATGGTCGGTCTGGTCATACTCATCTTCCATATCGAGTAGTGGATTGGTCTCCATGGCTTCCTGGATCTCCTGGCTGAGGTCGAGCGCGGAGAGCTGCAGCAGGCGTATAGCCTGCTGCAGCTGCGGTGTCATGGTGAGATGTTGACCGAGTCGGAGCTGGAGTGTCTGCTTCATCGCAGAGTTATATAAAACCTGGTATGTAATTTGTATATATTCAACTTCATTCTAGCTAAAAAACCTTTCGAGTTAATAGATGCATTTCTCTAAAATCTTCTCTTTTGGCATATCATCGACCGAAGATCCTTGATTACAAGTTAGAGCTTCCCATGCCTTGCTGCAAGTCGCTGTCGCTTCCTTCACATAGAGAAGTGCTCACCCAGATAGACATTGCGGACCTCGGGATTGGCCAGAATCTCCCCGGTCGAGCCCTCAGCCAGTACGTTGCCGGTGTTGATGATGTAGGCCCGATCGCAGATATCCAGCGTCTCCCGCACGTTGTGGTCGGTGATGAGGACGCCGATCGACAGCCCTTTCAAGTGTTCGATAATCTTTTTGATATCGATGACGGCGATCGGATCGACGCCGGCGAAGGGTTCGTCTAACAACACGAAGCGGGGTTGAATGGAGAGGGCGCGGGCAATCTCCAGCCGGCGCCGCTCGCCACCGGAGAGGCTCATGGCCAGACTTTTCCGCAGGTGCGCGATACCGAATTCGTCCAATAGCATGTCGCAACGCTGCCGGCGTGTATGGGCGTCGAGCTCCTTGCGGGTCTCGAGGATGGCAAGTATGTTCTGTTCCACGCTGAGGCGGCGGAACACAGAGGCTTCCTGGGCCAGATAACCAATGCCAAGGCGGGCCCGCTGGTGCATCGGCAGGTCAGTGAGTTCCTGTCCGTCGAGCAGGATCCGGCCGCCATCGGCTTGGATCAGCCCGACAATCATGTAGAAGCTGGTGGTCTTGCCGGCCCCATTGGGGCCCAGCAGGCCGACCACCTCCCCGCTCTCCACCGATAGCGAGATACCGTCGACCACCTGTCGCTTTTGATAGCGCTTTTGCAGTGACTGCGCTTGCAACAGGCTCATGGCTTGGAATTGTTCTCGGTGCGGGGTTCGATGATCACGCGAACACGTTGTTTGCCCTTGGCGCTGGCGCCGGCCCTGACCTGGGCGGTGGTACGGTTGTAGACGATGCGGTCGCTGCGAAATTGATCGGCGCCCTGTTCCAGTACGGCCTCGTCGTAGAGCAGTAGCTCGTCGCGATCGACGTAGAACTCGGCCCGCAGGGCGCGCCCCTTGACCTCCTGCTGATCGTCGGTCAATTGGCGGAAGCGGGTCGGCGCCCCTTCACTGATCAGCTTCTCCGTCTTGCCGTCGCGGCGGTGGACCCAGAGCCGGTCGGCCCACACCTTGAGGCTGCCTTGGGTAACAATGACATTACCCTCATAGAGGCTCACTCCGGTGCCTTCGTCGATGGAGGCACTGTCGGCCTCTAAGGTCATCGGCTGTTCTCGGTCGCCGCTCAGGGCCTGGGCTGAGCTGGAGACCAATAGACAGAACAGCAGTGTCAGCCAGCGTTTAGTCGAATACATAGAGTCCTCGGACCCGATTCAGTAGATTAAGTTTGATCGGCGCGCGCCACCAACCCTCCATACCGATCGCGGTTATGCGGTTTTGCCCGCTCTCGATCAGCACCGGCTGATCGGTGGTTGCACGGGCGTTGTTGGTCTCCAGGGTGAGATCCCGGGTGACGATGTGGTAGGCCGGGTTTTGCCTATCGGCGTTACGGTCCATGACCACCTTGCCAGGCAGGAAGATGCGCGCCTCCTTGTTGTTGGCCAGAGCCTTTTCGGCCTCCATGCGCCAGGGGGGGGAGTCGCTGAAGAAACGCCACAGCACAGGCTGGTTCAGCTCGCTGGTGTCAGTTGATTCGTAATGTTCCATATAGGGCGTGATCAGGGTCTGCTCAAGTCTTCCTGTGGAGTCGTAGGTGTGTACCCTGAGCGTCTCGGCAAAGGCGTCCGGTGACGCTTCAGCGACCGGGCGTGGTAACGCTTCGGGAGTGGTGAGTTCGCGGATCCACCAGCCGAGGCTGAACAGGACCGCCAGCATCAGGCCGATCGCGAGTTCTCGAGGCTTCAAAGATAGTGTTCCATGGCTGCTTGGAGACTGTCCTGGGCCGCCATGATCATCTCGCAGACGTCGCGCCCGGCGCCACGTCCTCCGGCATGGGGAGTCTGCCAGTGGGCATGTTGTATCACCAGCGGGTGGGCATCCTGTACAGCGATGGCGAGGCCGACCCTTCGCATAATCGGCAGGTCGACTACATCATCGCCCACATAGGCAATTTGTCTGTCCTCGAGGCCGAGCTTGTCGCGAAGCTCCTCGTAGGCCGGCAGCTTCTGTTGCTTTCCCTGATAGACATGTTTTATGCCCAGACTCTCCATACGGATGCGCACCACCTCCGAGCTACGACCGGTGATGATGCCGATCTCCACGCCGTGGTACTGCAGCATCTTCATGCCGTGCCCGTCACGGGAGTTGAAGGCCTTGTATTCCTGGCCGTCGTCGCCTAGATAGAGGCTACCGTCGGTGAGCACTCCATCCACATCGAAAATCACTAGTCGAATGTGTTTTGCCTTGGCGTGAATATCCTGCATCTGTTCCTCCGGGGTCGCATAGGGACCTTACATAACACCGGCGCGCAGCAGATCGTGCATGTTAAAGGCGCCGATCAGCTGCTGCTGGTCGTCAACCACTAGCAGGGCGTTGATTTTCATCTCATCCATCATCTGCAACGCCTCTGCCGCCAACATGTCCGGCGACACGGTCTTGCAGTGGCGGGTCATTACATCACGGACATAGGTCTGGTGAATGTCGACCGGCTTATTGAGTGTACGCCGCAGGTCGCCGTCGGTGTAGATGCCGCGCAGTGTTCCCTCGGCATCGACCACCGCTGTCATACCGAGCCCCTTGGCGGACATCATCTCCAGGGTATCGTGCAGCGAGGTCTCTTCCGTTACCAGCGGCAGGGCGTCGTCGACGTGCATGATATCACTGACATGCAGCAACAAACGTCGGCCCAGGCTGCCGCCAGGATGAGAGAGGGCGAAGTCCTCTGCCGTGAAGCCGCGGGCCTGCAGCAGTGCTACGGCGAGGGCGTCACCCATCACCAGCGCGGCGGTAGTGCTGCTGGTGGGCGCCAGGCCCAGGGGGCAGGCCTCCTTTTCCACGCTGACGTCCAGGTGGACTTCGGACTCGCGCGCCAGGGTCGACTGGGTTTTGCCGGTCATGGCGATGAGCGGCGTGCCGAGTCGTTTCAGTAGCGGCAGTATGATCAGCAGCTCGCTGGTCTCGCCCGAGTTGGACAGCGCCAGCACCACGTCCTGCGGCGTGATCATGCCGAGGTCGCCGTGGCTGGCCTCGCCGGGGTGGACGAAAAAGGCGGGACTGCCGGTGCTGGCCAGGGTGGCGGCGATCTTGCAGCCGATATGCCCCGACTTGCCCATGCCGGTGACCACAATGCGGCCCTGACACTCCAGGAGATAGCGGCAGGCTTGTTCGAAGCGTATATCGAGCCGCTCGAGCAGGGCGGTGATGGCGGCCGCTTCAGTTTCGATCACAGCGCGGCCCAGATCGCTCATCTGTGCTATTCGCTCTTCTTTGGAGACTGACTTA
>JASFJY010000341.1:0-4606 GCA_050119415.1 Chromatiales bacterium
TGAGGTCGATTGGCAACCTTTTGGCAAAATTTCGCTGGACGGGATTTATTGGGTGCGTGGAGAATACGTTGAAACAGATTATAACGTTAACGGTTATGGGGAACCTAGTAGCTTCTACACAGGAGATAGACGAAAAGAGTTTACTGCACTGGTCGAAATGCATTTTGTACCTGGTCCTGGTGACATGTGTGAAGCTTATCCCGTTAATGTGCACGCTACATCCAGCTTAGGTGATAATTATTGCATTAGCCATTTCGCAGAGGTTGAAAAAACACGTTTACGACTTGGGGAAACGAGCTGCGTTTGTACTCTATGCGACTTGGAATCAATAGAGGCGGATAATCGCTTGACAACCTGTTACTCTCAGAGGGATTTGATCAAACTTGGCAAATATTTCATACGGCATATGCAGGCAATGACAGCCGAGAGCCTTCAAAATAAGGGCGATATTGCGGCAGAACTCGCATGGCGAGACAAGAAAATTGATAAACTCAAAAAGGCACTACACGAGGCTCTAAATTGGAATTGGTTAGATGAAGACTACCCTCTTGGCTTAGCCCTTAAATTGCGTGCTCTTGCGAGCTAGTAATACTGATTTCAATGCGGCACTGGGCTGTTAGGGCAAAGAAAAATAATTTATTCTAGGATATTTCCGGTGGCACCCCTTGTGCCCCCAACTCGGTCCCACCGGCCGGGTACCTCTGCTGCTTGGAGGTTGACAGGACAATTTAGGCAATTTGCGGACAATTTGCGGACAGCCACCTATTAGCGTATTACTCGTGTTCTGGCCGTTTAAGATCAATTCACAAAAAATCGATAATATCCGATTCAGTGCTAATGCAATTTGTGAGCGCCAATAGGTGCTGTCCTCAAATTACCACCAACTGCCTGGACAAAAGACCAAACACTATTCAAAAGAATCCACAATCACCCGTCCCATGGTCTTCTCCTTGGCGCCGGTGATAAATCGGTATTCATGAAACCAGTCCCACCAGCCATTGCTAGTCTCATACTCAACCGCCACATCAATGGTTTTGGCATCACCGCTGCTATAATTATCTGCGCCACTGAGGGCAAAGGTCATGTCGTGTCCAGTCATGTTTCCCCTCATAGAGTCATGAGGAGTAGTTGCACTCAGGATAATCGGATAGTGATAGTCATAGAGCTGGCTTTGCGAAGGTGCATTCCATACACGGGTTATACGCCCGTCCATCTGCAGATCCTGCACACAGGAGTCATAGGCAACACTATCGGCTGCGCCACAGGCACTGTGAAGAGGCACTTGGCTGTCATCCCCACCCTTAATGAACAGGTGAGCCACCGGTCCATAGATCTCATCTCCGGTGGCTGCGATGCGCAAGCGGGGAATCGCGGGAATACTGTTTACCGCCGTGTTGCGAGCAACGCTGGGCTGTAGGTCGTTTATGACCCCGAGGTAGGTACCGGGATCAAGTTCGATCCCAATCACGTCTTCCAATGCCTCCAGGCCCAAGAGGCCGATCATAGCACCATAGGCCATATCCACTGCAAGGCTTGCCAATTCAGTACCCCCCCCGGCTCCTGCCATGTCGATAACCGCCGCTACCTTGAAGCGGTTGGCCAATGTGGAGCCTAGCAGGGATAATTTGTTGGCCAGAACATAACGCGCAACCAAATCGCCTGTGGAGTGTGTGAGCAGGACACACTGATCATCGCAAAAACCGGATTCCAGGATCGGCTTGAGCTGCGAGGCAATCACTGCGGCACTTCCATCAGGCCCCGAAATGCGCTCTTGGGATGGCCAATACAAGATGCGGCTAGACGCCGGATCCATGAGTGTCGGTTCGAAATCCTGCCAATAGACGAGACTATCCGCCAAGCCGTCATCAGCAGGATGAAGTAGAAGATGCTGGGCCTGGAATCCATGGATCAGAAGAACATTTTTTCCGGCGAGCTGTGCGTTTGCGGTTATCGATAGCAACAACAGTGCTATTCCCGTCAGCAAGTATTTAAGTTGTTTCATCTGATTCTCCCTTTAGATTAAAAAAAGTCCTGAACCTCTGATCAATTCATGAATCGCTGCGTGACGACTGAAATGCCCTGGCCCAGGCGAAAGCAGCGCCGTCATCCGTGCCCCCCCTGCACGGCTTGTGCTCAAGCTGAAGACCAGGTCGACAGTCGCCCTCATTCATACAACGGTATCGGTTACACTTCACTGAGTCGGAACACGACAGAGTTGTATAACCTCTTGAGGGGACCCGGAATTATCACCCGTCATATAAGCACCTTGGCGCACAGCCGCATCGAGACGGTGAGTGATACCGGCAATATCGTCGGCTATATCCAAAAAATCGTCTGGCTGCAAGATGTCCAGTTCCGCTTCGAGCCGCTCGATCAGAGACACAGCACAAAGCGAGTCGATGCCAAGGGTTTCGATCGCATCCTCGGGTCTAATCGCTGCCGTGACCAAATGTTCAGGCAGCTCTTGTTCCCTGGCCAGAGCCCGGATAATCCTAATAGTATGTTCCAAACAATAGGGAGAATAACCGCAATATCCCTGCCTATCAAGGCAGAAAACTGGTGGCAGAATACATTTGAGATACCCGTCTATCCGACCTCAATCTACTTAACTCCCCGGATTTCAGGCTGATTCCACCCTCTTCCACTGACTCTTTGACCTTCCGGCTTTTTTCAGGCAATAAGCCGCCAGGCAACCTGTGCTATCCAGTTGCAATATCTGGGATTAAAAATATCTGGGACATCCATACAGTTACATATATTTATAGCTTGCCAATAAATTGAACATCTACTCGATCAATCTCCATCCCGACAAGAAATCTATCAAAACTGCACAGAAAAAGGCGGATAGTGAAAAAATAATGCTGAAATGACGTTTGTTGTGGCCACTAGATACGAAATCCAGTTTCAGAATGCACAGGTAATCCTGCTGAGTGTTACAGAAAGGTGTCATGGCAGGGAAAATAAGCAAAATGTTACGTGCTGAATAGACGTTTTGCCGCATCAACAATTTGCGGACCAACAATTTGCGGACAGCCACCTATTAGCAACAATTTGCGGACAGCCACCTATTAGCAACAATTTGCGGACAGCCACCTATTAGCGCATTACTCGTGTTCTGGCCGTTTAAGATCAATTCGCAAAAATTCGATAATGCCCCAATAGGTGGCTGTCCTCAAATTGTCTCAAATTGTCTCTGTAGCTGCTGTAGTCGCCTTGAACAACATTAATCCCTCTTTTCTGAGCAGCTTGAGATAGAGAGGAAAAGTCTTCAGCTTCTCGTCCAACCAAAGAATAATATTCATCCCAATACTCTTTTACTCCCTCACCACTTTTAAAAACTTTGCTGTTTGGAGCTACTGCTTAACCCATTGTTTTCCGTCGTGCACTAAACGATCTACAAATGGATCAAACACAATTTGTCCATTCTGTAGCTCTGCGCATCTTTTGCACATAATTTTGATTTCAGACAAATGCTTTTTCTCCAATTCGCCATTCGTCAAACTAACCAACAAGTCAAGTTCAGAAATCAATGGTTCCATTTCACTAGAAAAATATCGTTCAATGTCGACTTCAGTTATTTCGCTTAGATGAGGGAACATTTCCTCATCATCTTGGCAAATAAAGCATTCATTGCCCTCGAGCATACTTTCTTGAAGTATGATCGATTCGCCATTTTCTACATCAATGAGCTTAACGTTAATCATTACGCACCCCTGCTATAGGTCGTCTAAATAACCTGGGAAGACATTTTTAAGATTACCAAAGCCATCTGTGATTATGGTTATCTTAGAAGTGCTAGCGCCGTTAAATGCAGGGTTTTGGGGCAATTTACCTATGGCGCCATAACCGAGTTCACTTAGATCAACTTGCCTAACCAAAGACAGTCCTCCCACCTTGTTTGAGCTAGCGTTTGCAATTGTAACAGGACTTGCAATGACATTTTTATCTTGAAGAAGAGAAATTACTTCTTGATTAGAAATTGTAAATTGTGATTTTTTATGTGCCATTGCACTGTTTGAATGGTTATTGAAAGCATAATTTAGTCCGTTGCCATTATATCGCTTAGGCAAACCTGCCGCTCCTTCCCTAAGAACTATTCTGTTTTGAGCTACATCTGGTATACGACCAGTTTCAATTGCGTTTCTGATGATTTCATCTGACCGAGCAAATGTAACATCGAGCCGATCAATTACTGCTTGCTTTTTTTGTGCGCTTAACGTTTTTGGGTAAACATTCCTGTTTGGAGCACGGCCATCCACCCGCATATTAACGCCATCGACCAGTCCATGTGAAGCCGTATCACTGTCGATTTTACCTGGCTCAATCCCACGATGCTCAGGTTTATTCAACGTCTGATAATGCCATTCGCCCGTCCTGCCTTTACCCTGCTTGCTTCCGGCCCTTTTCTTGAGAAGCTGAGCCAGTTGCCTGAACGCCTTACTTACTCCTTTCAGCTTTTCCGCATGGCGGACTTTTGTGGCCACCGCCACCGTCGCCCCTGCTCCCAGTGTCAGGAGGGTGATCGCCAGTTCGAAGGCAAACTCGATAGCGAGACCGGAGACGGTCTCGGTCACTTCCAGGATGTGTTGTGCGTCAATGTAGTCTG
>JASFJY010000342.1:0-4604 GCA_050119415.1 Chromatiales bacterium
ATGGTCAACGGCAAGGGTGATGCAGACCTTTATGTTCGGTTTGGCACTGAACCGACAGACAGCAAGTACGATTGCCGACCCTACAAGCAAGGCAAGGATGAGGTCTGTGAGTTCGAGGAGGTTCAGGAAGGCCGGTACTACGCGGTGATAGACGCTTATAAAGCCTTTTCCGACACGTCGCTCGTAGCATCTTATAATGATGGAACACCGACACCAACGCCGACCTCGACACCGACACCAACGCCGACCTCGACACCAACGCCGACACCGACAGCAGAGCCTGAGGCGTGTCCTTACCCTGGCGCAGGCAGTAGTTGGGAGGAAATCATCGAATGGATGAGATGTAAGAATCGCAGGATGTCGTAAACCATATAGGGCGTCATCCTCGAGCGAGGCTGTTCGAGGGTGCCGTCCATTCGCTTTTGCCTAAAAATCGCCCTAACCCGAATGTATCATCCGGGAACGAGATGATCGCGCCGGGATCGCTGTTCAGATGCGGATATCTATCGCGCCGCCGCTCCAACCGACGTCGCCATGGGTGTTTTCCTTTCTTTGCTTGAAACAGGCTGGCATACTGGCGCATACCCTAATTATTCGTAAGTACGCACATAAAGGTAAGCGTAATGTCTGACGAGTTGCCACAAAAACCGTCAAAAGGTGATTTGTTTGTAGAAAAATGTCCATCGCGACAAGTCCTTAGTCATGTCACCAGTCGCTGGGGCGTACTTATACTGGTTGCCTTGCTGCAAGGCACCTACCGTTTCAGCGAGCTACGCCGCAAGGTGGACGGCGTCAGCGAGCGCATGTTGGCACAGACGCTGCGGTGGCTTGAACAGGATGGTTTTGTGCTGCGCACCGCCCATCCGGTGGTGCCTCCGCATGTCGAATACAGTCTGACACCCCAGGGGGTGGAGGTGGGTAAGCGGCTCAAGGTCCTGGCGGATTGGATCGAGGCGAATATTGGGACCATATTAGAGATTCAGCAGAAGCAAAAGAGGCCGTGAACAGGCATTGATGCCGTTGAGAGGCGGAGTGAGTGTTTTGTGGGCACTGACGGCGTGGTCTTAAGTGGCAAAGGGGCCACCGACAAGTGATAATCAAATTACGCCCGGGGCAGCATCTGTATTTGATCTGGTCGAATTGGTTGAGTCTGGAGCTGGCCAGTGGGTGAACACTCCCTTCATGGGCGCCTAATAGTTGTAAGTTGTAAAAATCGAGGAAGGCAAGTGACAGATATCGTAGTAAGTGGTAGTGGCCTCTACACTCCACCTCACAGCATCAGTAATGACGAATTGGTACAGGCATTCAACCGACATGTCGATCTGTACAACGCCCGGCACAGGGATCAGATAGCCGCTGGTACGCTGGTTCCGTTGGAGTATTCCAGCACTGACTTTATCGTCAAAGCCTCCGGTATCAAGAACCGCTATGTTATTGATAAGGTGGGAGTACTCGACCCTACATGCATGCGCCCCATTATCCCAGAAAGAGCGGATGAGGAGCTCAGCCTGCTAAGCGAGATTGGCGTGGCCGCAGCCAAACAGGCGCTGCAGAGTGCCAATCGCCAAGCGCAGGATGTCGATCTGGTCATCGTCGCTTGTTCCAACATGCAGCGTGCCTACCCGGCTATCGCCATTGAGATCCAGCAGCACCTGGGCTGCTCCGGTTATGGTTACGATATGAATGTGGCCTGCTCTTCAGCCACCTTTGCTATTGGTGCCGCCGCAGATGCAATACGCTGTGGCACGGCCCGTTGCGCACTGGTGATCAGTCCTGAGATTACCTCGGCGCATCTGAATTTTCGTGATCGCGACAGTCACTTTATTTTTGGTGATGTGGCCACTGCCGTCGTTATCGAAACCGAAGAGGGGTGTAAGTCGGACCGGGCTTACCGCATACTCGGAACCAAGTTTAAGACTGAATTCTCCAACAACATCCGGAATAACTTTGGTTTTTTGAACAACTGTCACCCAGAGACCCGGGATAACACGGATAAGCTGTTCAGACAGAATGGAAGAAAGGTGTTCAAGGAACTACTGCCGATGGTCAGCCGCGTGATTCACCAACAGCTGGAGCAAATGCAGGTGGAGGCGTCGGATATAAAGCGTTTCTGGTTGCACCAAGCCAACCTGACGATGAATCTTTTTGCCGCCAAGAAAGTGCTCGGCCGTGATCCCGAGGCGCAGGAGTTGCCGATCGTTCTCGACCGTTATGCCAATACCAGCTCCGCGGGCTCGATCATCGCATTTCATCTATATAGCGACGATTTGCAGTCCGGTGACAAGGGTTTACTGAGCTCTTTTGGTGCCGGTTATTCGGTGGGCAGTGTGATACTGGAGAGATGTTGAATACCTGTCTGATATGCTGGCCGCAATCCGCACAGCCTACGCGGGGTTGATATGATAGGTTATGGAAAATTCAAATCCTCAGGACTGTGCCGGGGTATCCGCGTAGTAGGGCCAAAGTCCGGCGCAAAACCATACTTAAAATAAGGGGATAGCCCTGGATTTCCTTCGGTGAGGAGTACTGAACGCTGCGCATTATCTGGACAGGCGGTCTTCGAAGTGAATCGGGGGGGCTTGCCACCGCACCTGCATGGCCTGTGCAGTTTCCGGGGCGTAAGGGCAGGGGAGGGGCACTCTTTAATAGATAGCCAATCACAATCTTGCTCTCAATCGGTGCAACCAGACTGTCCTAACGATTTTGATTCCGGTATATTCCGCGCATGGATCTAAATTTTCTTGAATTTGAACAACCGATTGCCGAGCTTGAGGCGAAGATTGAAGAGCTTCGTCTGGTTGGCAACGACTCCGAGATCAATATCCAAGACGAGATCGCCCGGCTGGAAAGCAAATGCCAGTCATTGATCGAGTCGATCTTTTCCAACCTAAAGCCCTGGGATATCTCCCAGCTGTCGCGCCATCCCCTGAGACCCTACCTGCTTGACTACATCGACCGGATCTTCGATGAGTTCCATGAACTCCATGGTGACCGCACCTTTGCCGATGACCATGCGATCGTGGGCGGTGTGGCGCGGCTGGAGGGACGGCCGGTGATGGTGATCGGCCATCAGAAGGGACGCGACACCAAGGACAAGCTCTACCGCAACTTCGGCATGCCTCGCCCGGAAGGTTACCGTAAGGCCTTGCGCCTGATGGAGATGGCTGAACGTTTCAAGCTTCCCATTCTGACCTTCATCGATACGCCGGGCGCCTACCCGGGCGTCGGCGCTGAGGAGCGGGGCCAGAGCGAAGCCATCGCACGCAACCTCAAGGTCATGTCGGGCCTGCGCACTCCCATTATCTGCACCGTGATCGGTGAGGGTGGTTCCGGCGGCGCCCTGGCTATCGGCGTTGGCGACCGGGTGATGATGCTGCAGTACAGCACCTATTCGGTAATCTCCCCCGAGGGTTGCGCCTCGATTCTCTGGAAAAGCGCCGAGAAGGCGCCGCTGGCGGCGGAGGCGATGGCGATCACCTCGGACCGTCTCAAGGATCTGGAGCTGATCGACGAGATTATTGCTGAACCCTTGGGGGGGGCCCATCGCGACATCGAAGGCATGGCCAAGCGACTCAAACACTCCTTGTTGGAAGGGTTGGCGAACATCTCCAGCATGGCTATAGATAAACTGCTCGACAGCCGCTACCAGCGGCTCATGCAGTACGGCCAGTTCGCCGGGGAATGAGCTGTCAGCCGCTTGCAGCCCTGCCGTGACGCTCAACCCCAACCGGTTACTCGCAACCCTCAATGACCTCCCCACCGCCGAGCGCTGCCATTTGGCGCTCAGCGGCGGTCGTGACTCCTGTGTGCTGCTCCATCTGCTCGCTTCCCTGCGCGAGTCGCTGCCCTGGTCCCTGCAGGCGATTCACATCAACCACGGCCTGCAGGTGATGGCCAATCTCTGGCAGGCCCACTGCGAGTCTTTGTGCGAACAGTACCAGATTCCCCTGCAGGTGGCGCAGCTGTCACTCAGGCCTGGCCCGGGGGAGAGTGTCGAGGCGGTGGCCCGGGCGGCACGTTACCGGGCCCTCGCGGAACACATGGGGTCCGGTGACCTGGTGCTCACGGCACAACATCAGGACGACCAGGCAGAGACTTTACTGCTGCAACTGATGCGTGGCAGCGGACCGGCCGGTCTTGCCGCAATGCCGGCGTTGAGCCGATTCTACGCCGGTTGGCTGGCGCGACCTCTGCTCGACACTCCGCGAGCGGCGATTGAGGCCTATGCCCGCCGGCATCGGCTAACCTGGGAGGAGGACCCCTCCAATAGGGACTTACGTTTCGACCGTAACTTCATCCGCCATCGGGTAATGCCCCTATTGACCGGTCGCTGGCCAGCGGCCTCCGCCACCCTTTCGCGTGCCGCCCGTTTCAGCGGCGAACTATTGGTATTGGCAAAGGAAGAGGCGGAGGAGGATCTGACGCGGGCGCAGCAGGAGGAGGGTGGGGATCTCTCTGTGGCGGCGTTGCGTCGGTTAAGCTCCATGCGGCTGCGCAACCTGCTCAGGCATTGGATAACCGGCGCCGGAGCCCCGTTGCCCAGTTCCAAAAAGCTGGCACGCATCGAGCGGGAAGCGGTGCGCGGACGCAAAGATGCCTCGCCC
>JASFJY010000343.1:0-4600 GCA_050119415.1 Chromatiales bacterium
CAAGCGCATTCTCGGCGCGCTGGAGAAGCTGGCCGAGGAGGACAAGGAGAAGTTCCAGACCTTCTGGGATCAGTTCGGCAAGGTGATGAAGGAGGGGCCGGCCGAGGATTTCGGCAACAAGGAGCGCATCGCCGGCCTGTTACGCTTCGCTTCCACTCATAACGAAAATGACGAACAGAACATCTCCCTGGCCGACTACATCGGTCGTATGCGGGAGGGGCAGGAGAAGATCTACTTCATCACCGCCGACTCGCCGGCGGCCGCCCGCTACAGCCCTCACCTGGAGGCGCTGAAGAAGAAGGGTATCGAGGTGTTGCTGCTCTCCGACCGGGTCGATGAGTGGCTGGTTACCAGCCTGTTGGAGTTCGATGGCAAGACGCTGCAGTCGGTGGCCAAGGGCGAACTCGACCTGGGAGAGCTGGAGGACAAGGATGAGAAGGAGAGCAATGAAAAGGTGGCCGAGGCTCACCAGGACTTGATCAAGCGTATGCAGGATGTGCTCGGTGAGGCGGTGAAGGAGGTGCGTGCCAGCCATCGGTTGACCGACTCACCCGCCTGTCTGGTGGTGGAGGAGCACGACATGAGCGCCAACCTGTCCCGGGTGCTCAAATCGGTGGGACAGGATGCGCCTCAAGCCAAGCCGATCATGGAGGTGAATCTCACCCATCCTCTGCTGGATCGACTGGAAAAGGAGGCCGACGAGGAGCGCTTCCGCGACCTCTCCAAGGTACTCTTCGATCAGGCCCAGCTGGCGGAAGGCGGGCAGTTGGACGACCCCGCCGCCTTTGTTCGTCGGCTCAACAGCCTGATGCTCAAGCTTGCCGGGGCTTAGTCAGGGTTGAAAGTGTGGCCATGCTTCGGCATGGCCACACATGAAAAAATTGCAAATGAACGCCGGTCACTGTCAGTGGCCGCCAGGTTCCATATAGATCCATAAAGTTCCTGTATCGACCCATTCATAGTCTCGAGTGGTCCCCCCGTTGCCGGCATGGCAGACTCCCCGGTCTACGATAACAATCAAGGGAGAAGAGTGATGCGTGTGATACTGCTCGGCGGACCGGGTGCCGGAAAGGGCACTCAGGCCAACTACATCAAAGAGAGATACAACATCCCCCAGATATCCACCGGCGATATGCTGCGGGCCCACGTCAAAGCGGGCAGTGACCTCGGAGTGGCGGCGAAGAAGATCATGGATGAGGGCGGCCTGGTCTCCGACGATATCATCATGGGCATGGTGAAGGAGCGGATCAAGGAGGACGACTGCAAGAATGGTTATCTCTTCGACGGTTTCCCCCGCACCATTCCACAGGCCGAGGCACTCAAGGAGGCCGGTATTGCCATCGATGCCGTGGTCGAAATCGACGTGCCTGACGAGGAGATCATTAAGCGCATGTCAGGTCGACGGGTCCATCTGGCATCGGGACGTACCTACCATGTGGTGTTCAATCCGCCCAAGGTGGAGGGCAGGGACGACGAGACCGGCGAGGCGCTGATCCAACGTGATGACGACAAAGAGGAAACCGTCAGGCAGAGGCTCAAGGTCTACCACGATCAGACCGAACCCCTCATCGGCTTCTACACCCAGGAGGCCGAAGCCGGCGCCTGTGAATATATCAAGATCGCGGGCGTGGGGAGTGTCGAGGATATCCGCGAGCAGATTTTCTCCGGACTCGGTTCCTAGCCCTGAGCGCTGACAGGCCGCCTGAACAGGAGGGGGGCACGGGGGTGTGGCGTTTACGGACCTTAAGGATGGATTCAATCGCAAATCCGCACCTGAACGGGGATTCTGGAACCATCATCACGTCCTGGATGAAACATTCGGGCCAGCGCCTCGGGCGGCAATGGCTGGTATACCGGTGCATGGGCCAACGCCAGGCGTGAAAGTGACGGTATTCACATGGGAAGTCATTAGCAGTTTCTGATAGACTCTGATGATATTTACAGCAAACCTAGGGGCTCGATGTGGCTGTTCTTGAACTGACTAAAGATAATTTTGAATCCACCATTACCGGGAACTCTTTCGTAATTGTCGATTTCTGGGCGCCCTGGTGCGGACCCTGCCGCTCTTTCGCGCCGACCTACGAGAAGGTCTCCGAGGATCATGCGGATGTTGTTTTCGCCAAGGTCAACACCGAGGAGGAGCAGGAGCTGGCCATGCACTTTCAGGTGCGCTCCATTCCCACGCTGATGATCTTCCGTGACAATATCATCATCTTCTCCCAGCCCGGCGCCCTGCCGGAGTCGGCATTCCGCGAATTGCTCGGCAAGGCAGGTGAACTCGATATGGACGAAGTACGCGCCCAGATTGAGGCAGAACAAGGCAAACAGGACGCCTGATCGGAGCATGGTGATTCGATTGCCCTGGACGGGCAGGTCAGCCAGGGCTTTTTTCATGCGTAAAGGGGTAGTAATCTGCGGGCTCGCCGGAACGATACCTGACAGATGATGAAACGACTTGACTATCCCTGGAGCCTGAAAGTCCTTCGCATGCGCCGTCCCTGTGTGGACCTGGTGCAGCGCTTGAGCGAGGAGAATTACCATCATTTGCTGCGCCTGGCACCCGACCTGCAGCTGCTCGAAGGTAAGCATGTGTCGAGCCTGGGGCATGGCGTCGATTTACACCTCGACGTGCAGGACCAGACGCCCTATACAAGCCTGATTCACCTTACCTACTATTTTCCCCATGGTGTCGGACACTACCCCGATCCAGACGCCATGCTTAGGGTCTATCACGATTTCCGTCAGGTCGATGTACTCGATTTACGCCAGTCGGCACTGCCGATGCAGCGGTGGGGCGGTAACCCGACGCTGGAACAGCGTTGGAAGATCAACCTGTTTCTCTCCAAATGGCTCAGTTACTGTACTTTGCAGGGGCATCAGTTTTCGGCTGCTTATCAGTCAGTTAGGGAGAATCAGTCCGTTCAGAGAGTTATATAGTGTGGAATAGCAGTAGAGATGCGTTATATGGAAGAAAGCTTCTCGCAGATATCGATAAGTTAAGGTAAATTATCGCGAATTAAATCGTTAAATTAGGTGTCGCCGCCAGTATACGACGGAGCGTCATGTCGGCGTCAGGAAAGGGATGCAGATCCTGATGAGATACAATCAATGATTACTGTTTTACTGGTTGATGATCACGAATTGATCAGGACCGGAGTTAAAGGGATTCTCGATAAAGCGCCCGATATCGAGGTTGCGGCAGAGGCTTCAAATGGGGAAGAGGCTGTCGACCTGGTACGCCAGATCCCTGTCGATGTGGTCCTAATGGACGTGAATATGCCTGGAATGGGGGGCATCGAAGCCACCCGCAGGGTTTTGCGCGTCAATTCTAAGCTCAAGGTGATTGCACTTACCGTTCTCGACGATGATCCGTTTCCAACCCGCCTGCACGAGGTGGGCGCCATGGGCTTCCTCACCAAAGGCTGCCCGGCGGATGAGATGCTGCGGGCGATTCGAGCAGTCTATAATGGCCACCACTACATCGCCGCCGAGGTGGCGAGAAAGCATACCCTCACCGAGTGGCACGGTCACGGCGACAATCCGTTCAAACAGCTCTCTTCGCGTGAGACGCAGGTGCTGCTGCAGATCCTCGAGGGGCAGAAGAACCAGGAGATATCCGACATCCTCTCTCTCAGCCCCAAGACCGTCAGTACCTACCGCCAGCGCATATACGAAAAACTCGATATCAAAAACGATGTAGAGCTCACCCGGCTCGCCTACCGCCACGGCATTCTCAGCGACAATCCATCCGACTGATGAGCTTCGATCCCCATTGTCGCCGTTGTCCGCGGCTGTCGGCCTTTCTTGATCAGGTAGGCGAGCAATACCCCGACTATCACGCGGCACCGGTGGCACCGTTCGGAGACCCCAGGGCACGGCTGCTGATTGTTGGGTTGGCCCCGGGCATGCACGGAGCCAATGCCACCGGCCGGCCCTTTACCGGCGATCACGCCGGGATCCTGCTCTACGAGACGCTCCACGCCAACGGCTTTTCCAACCAAGCCCAGGCCACTGCGGCGAATGACGGATTGGAGCTCTACGACTGTCGCATCACCAATGCTGTCAAATGTCTGCCGCCCCAGAACAAGCCGGTGGGTGCGGAAATCAACACCTGTAATCAGTTTCTTAGCGAGGAACTCGCCGGCTTGTCCGCCTCAGCGGTTATCATCGCCCTGGGCGCCATCGCTCACCAGGCGGTGGTCAAAAGTCTCCAGCTCAGGCAGCAGGCTTACCCTTTTGCTCATGCCGCGGAGCACCGTTTGCCGGACGGCAGGCGATTGATCGACTCTTATCACTGCAGCCGCTACAACACCCAGACACGCCGCTTGACGCCGAAAATGTTCCATCAGGTCTTCCGCCGGGCCCGGCGTCTTTTGGATGCCGTATAATCGTCCGCATGGCGGATTCCGGCTTCGATCACAAATCCTTTCTGCAGACCTTGACCACCAGGCCGGGTGTCTATCGTATGATCGACGCAGAGGATCAGGTGCTCTATGTGGGCAAGGCGAAGAATTTGAAGAAGCGGGTCGGCAGCTACTTCAGCCGCAGCCTCAATCGGCGCATTCAGCTGATGGTCGCGCAAATCGAACGTATCGAGATC
>JASFJY010000344.1:0-4594 GCA_050119415.1 Chromatiales bacterium
GCTGATAATCAAAGCGCCTTCACTGAATACCGTCCCCTTGAGATCCATCTCATCTCCGTCGGGAAGCAAGCGATCGCTCCAGGTAGTGCCATCGCTCAAGGTGTTGACCGATCCCTGCGTCAGATCTACGAAGGCCCGTTGCTTTGACTGGATGTTGATTGCCGGACCGTCGTTGCTTGTAATGGTGACGCTGTTCAAGGAAAGTTTGAAATCATTTTCGCTGTAGATGGTGATGCCCTGCGAAAAACCACCGAAAAGCGCAAACTCCACCAAACTCTGTGACGGTGCAGCCGAGTCGATCAACATGCCATAATCATCCTCGGAAATGGTGATGACCGTCTCACCATCGAGTGTCACCAGGTACGTCCCATCGTCACTGGACTCAACGATAAAATCCTCAGAAGTACTACTCACAGTTTGAGAATCCAGGTCGATTGCAATTGTTTCGAACGTGTAATTCTCTATCAGATCTCCGCTGTTGTATCCGGTATCGATATTCCATTCATTTACCGTACTGTCATCGGAGTCGGTATCTTCGTCATCGTCTGATGTGTCTTCTTCAGATGTCTCTTCGTCGTCGGTTACGGAATCCTCATCCGTGGTTGTTTCATCGTTATCAATCGTTGTGTCGTTCTCGTCACTGGTACTCGTACTGCTTGTGACATTGCAGCCAACCATGCAGACCAGTGATATAAACACCACGATAGCGATAGCCAGATTCTTTTTAATGCAACTCCGTAGCACAGGAACACCCTTTCGTTAATAAATAATCTTTACGTCCATATAGAACGACTCAGAGAAAATCCAGTAACGGCGCTTTAACGTAACACCTGCATGTCCTGGCAAGGCTGATAAGCAAGGCACAAGACAATATATTAAAGACGTCTTTAGGAAATTCGTTACTATATTGTAATCAGTTCCAGGGGGCGCAGGAATAGCCGCATCACAGGAACAAGTAAAGGCATGTAAATAATATATAAATAATTGAAAAACCTGCCCGAAAGCTCACTTAGCAAATAAAGTAACTTAAGAAACCTCTGATCTTGGTTTTTAGATTACTAAGGATGGGAATGAACAATGCCGCCCCGCATGCTAATGCGACCCACTCGACGGTTTCATTACTGTCAGAAATGTCACCGATGGCGATTGAAATCTCCCAGGCATCCACCAGTTGATTGGTCAGAAGACCGAGCAGGATGCTGGATATGGAGATGCCAAGCAGATAGAGCAACAAGGTTCGCAGCCCCATCTCCCGCTGGATCACCCCGATGGTAGCCAGGTTGGTGGCGGGACCCGCAAGGAGGAACACCAGCACGGTGCCAGGCGAGATGCCGGCAAGCATCATAGCGGCAGCCAGGGGAGTGGAGGCGGTGGCGCAGATGTACATGGGAATGCCAACCAACAGCATCAGCAGCATGGCGTCGATGCCGTCTCCCCAGCTGGCGAGGCTATCGGGGGGGATGAAGCTCATCACCAGCGCCGCCAGCAACAGACCGGCAAAGAGCCAGAGCCAGATATCGTCGAGGATATCCGTGAAGGCGTAGCGCAGGCCTTGGACTGAGCGTTGCCAGATTGTCGATGAGTTCGAATTGTTTGTTGTGCCGCAGGTCCCATCTGCACAACAACTTGCGGCCGCGCCCGTGATAGGCAGGGTGACGGTGGTTTTGGCGGCCTTCTCCTGCGCTACGAAGAGGCTGTTGAGCAATCCGGTAAAAAGAGCGCTGAGGATGGCCGCGACGGGACGCAACACGGCCATGAAGGGGCCGAGCAGGGCGTAGGTGACGGCGATGGAGTCAGGGCCGGTCTCGGGTGTAGAGATCATGAAGGAGACAGTGGCGCTCTTCGAGGCGCCGCTGCGCCGCAGGCCCATGGCGGCGGGCAGCACGCCGCAGGAGCACAGCGGCAGCGGGGCGCCGATCAGGGTCGCCTTGAGTATCGGCAGGAAGCGGCCTCGTCCTAGCTTCTGTTGCAGCATTCCCTCCGGCAGCCAGGCTTTGAGCAGACCCGCCATCACCAGCCCGATCAGCAGCCAGGGGGCGGCTTCGAGGTAAAGATCGATCAAATTCTGCAACAGAGTCATGGTTGTTGTTGTCCCAAAGCTACGCGGTGATCAGTTGTTCAGCTAATGTTCATTTTAGCCCTCCTATGCTGTCACCATAGATGAGTAAAACCCTCTTGTATCAGGCGATATGTCCTGTTCAATATGGAGACAGTAGATGAAAAAGAAAGTTATCACGCTCGGTGCTATCTTACTGGCAACCGCCGTGGCGGCGCAGGCCGGCCACCCCGGTCATTTTCAGGATACTGCCAGGGTGATCAGCGCAGAGCCGATCTATCGAACGGTGGAGATCACCACACCCGAGCGTCACTGCTGGGATGAAGAGGTGGAGCACTACCAGCCAGGTCACCACTCCCATACCCCTACCGTGCTGGGTGGTATCATCGGCGGTGTGGTGGCCAACAAGGTGAGCAGAGGCCGCGGCCGCGGCAGGGATGTGGCCACAGTGGCCGGCGCCTTGTTGGGCAGCGCCATCGGGCATGACATCAGCCACAACAATGCGCGCGGATACTACACCACATCGACGGAACGTCGCTGTGAAGTCACGCATCAGACCTCCTATAAGGAGGAGTTGGTCGGTTATGATGTAACATACCGCTATAAGGGGCGGCTCTTCACCACCCGCACCGATCAGCATCCTGGCGAGCGCATCCCTGTGACGGTCAATGTGAGACCTGAACGGGGCTATCGCTAAGCGCACCCGGATGTCCGGGATCCGGCACGGCCGATAGGGGGAGGAGCGCCGTTAACGGCATGCACGGAGCGTCGCGCATGCTCAAACCGCAACCTGTAGAGTATGTATGACCAAGCACTGCCGAATCCTTGTCTGCCTGATGCTTGCGGTTCTGCTTTTTGCCCTACCGCTGTTTGCCTGGGGCGATCTCAGCCTCGATCAAGCAGTGCAGCAGGCCAGGGAGAGGACCGGCGGCCGGGTAATCTCCGCCGAGACACGCGAGCAGGACGGTCGGTTGTTTCATAACATCCGCATCCTGACCAATGACGGCAGAGTGCGGCGGCTGCAGTACGACGCCGGCGGTGACCGCCGCTCCAACAACCGCAGCTACGACAACCGGCGCTGAGGGAGGGAGTGGTCCATGCGAGTCTTGCTGGTCGAGGACGAAGCTGAAATCCGCCAGCCGTTGGCCGAGCGGTTGCGTAAACAGGGATATACGGTGGATGCCGCCGCGGACGGGCGCGAGGGGTTGTTCCTCGGCCGCGAATACGGCATGGATCTGGGCATCATCGACATCGGCCTGCCGGAGCTCTCCGGCATTGAGCTGATACGCGAACTGCGCAAACTGGACAAACACTTCCCCATCCTTATCCTGACCGCCCGCGGCAATTGGCAAGACAAGGTCGAAGGGTTGGAGGCGGGGGCCGACGACTATCTGGTTAAACCCTTCCATATCGAGGAACTGCTGGCCCGTCTGAATGCCCTGATGAGGCGTTCCGCCGGCTGGTCCCAGCCGGTCATCAGCGGCGGGCCGGTTGTGCTCGACACCAACACCCAGCGCGTCACCCTGGAGGGTGAACCGGTCGATCTCACCGCCTATGAATACAAGGTGCTGGAGTACCTGATGCTGCACGCCGGTGAGGTGGTCTCCAAGAGCGACCTCACCGAGCATATCTACGAACAGGACTGGGACAGGGACAGTAATACCTTGGAAGTGTTCGTGCGTCGCCTGCGCAAGAAGCTCGATCCGCAGGGCAGCCATCAGCCGATCGAGACCCTGCGCGGTCGCGGTTACCGCTTCGCCCTTGAATGCAGACGCTGATCCAGCGATGGGGCTGATCCGCCGGCTATCAATCCACCAACGCCTATTGCTGGCCGCCAGCCTGGTCTTGAGCGCCTTTCTCGGCCTTACCGGCCTGGCCCTTGACAAGGCCTTTCGCTCCGCCGCCGAGGAGGCGCTGCAAGCGAGGCTCTACAGCAGTGTCTACGCCCTGCTCGCCGCCGCTGAAGAGGGTGAGGGCGGCGTGCTGACCATGCCGCCGGCGTTGACCGATCCGCGTTTCAACCGACCCGATTCAGGACTCTACGCCCGGGTTGTCGGCAAACAGAACGACTATCGTTGGCAATCAGGCTCCGGCGTGGGGCGGCCGCTCGACCTTGTTCGTGAGGTGGAGCCTGGAGAGGCGAAAGTCGAGCGGGTGGAGCTGCCGGGCGGCGAGGCCTTGATGAGTCTCAGTTTCGCTGTGGTGTGGGAGGATTTCAAAGGCCGCGAGCTGGTCTACACCCTGGTGGTGGCGGAGGATCTCAAACCGCAGCTTGAGCAGATCGCCGCCTTTCGTAACACGCTCATGCTCTGGCTCGGCGGGGCGGCGGTATTGCTGCTGTTGGCCCAGGGTCTGGTGCTGCGCTGGGGCTTGACTCCGCTGCGGCAGGTGGCCGAGGCGTTGACCGAGATCGAATCGGGGCGCTCGGAGGCGCTGCAGGGCCGTTATCCCCGGGAACTCAGCCCGCTGACCTCCAATATCAACTCACTGATCCGTCATGCCCGCACGCGCCAGCAGCGCTACCGGGACAGTTTGGGT
>JASFJY010000345.1:0-4592 GCA_050119415.1 Chromatiales bacterium
GCAAACAGGCGTTGATCGATGAAATCAAACAACGCTTGAATGACGAAAGAAAACAACTGTTATTTGACAATGCGAATGTTGCGCTAAAAAAAAATCGGGCGAGAATATTATCGCCGGCGCTCAAGCTGCACCCTTGTTCGGTATCGACTTCGATTCCAGCACCGGATCATATCAGCCCTTTGGCCCAGAGCAGCAAGACCCAACCAACCCGAAGTTCCAGGCCACCAGTTTAATCAAGGTTTTCGATAACGCCCCCAACAGCTCCGGTGTCACGCCGTTCGAGGAATTGGTCAACGGCCTGTATTCAAGCAGTTGCGGTAGCGGCGGGCACGAAAACGCCGAACCTGCATTCGTTCGACTCGAGTTAACCACATCAGCCAATTCATTAGCGAATATTGTGGCTGGCCGCAAAATCAACCTACTTTATGTGCAAAATAGCAGAATTGACCGCTGGCAAAACGACATTGGTGATCCTGCGCTGCTTAAACAGATAGAGGACGGCCAAAAAACGAATTGGCCTTTCGCTGATTTTGCCGATTTCCCCTACTACAGCACATTTACCAAAATCGGGCTGTCGGCTAAAGAGTCCAATTGCCTTTCTCAAATGTGGGCATGGGCCACATCTAGCGAGAGCAGTCCGCTAACATCCGCACTCAAGTCATTTATCGAGATACAGTATTAACCCACGCGTTGCTCTGTCTGCGGGTCGAAGAACACCGCGTTGGACATATCGAACGCCAGCTCCAACACTTCACCGGGGCGCGCGCCGGCGCTCGGGTGGGTGCGGCAGACCACCTTGGTGTCGTTGAGCTTGATGAAGGCCAGGGTATCGGGGCCTGTGGGCTCGATAATCTCTATCTTGCAGGGGGCGTTGTGGCTGTTTTCCGGTTGCTGCTCCCCACCGGCCTGGGTGATCTGCTCGGGGCGGATTCCCAGGGTCAAGGTCTTGTCCCGCCAGCTCTCCAATGCTTCGGCGCGCGGACCGGCGGGCAGCACAAAGGCGCCGGCCTTCCCTTCCATCTGCAGGCCCAGCCCCGACTCCCCCTGCACTACCTTGACCGGGATGAAGTTCATCGAGGGCGAGCCCATGAAACCGGCGACGAACTGGTTGGCCGGATTGTCATAGACCTCTTGAGGGCTGCCGAGCTGATGTATCTCTCCCTCCTTCATCACCGCGATCTGGTCGCCCAGGGTCATGGCTTCGATCTGGTCGTGTGTGACATAGACGATGGAGGTGCCGGTACGCTGGTGCAGCTCCTTGATCTCCGTGCGCATCTCCACCCGCAGCTTGGCGTCCAGGTTGGAAAGGGGCTCGTCGAAAAGAAACACCGCCGGGTCGCGCGCCAAGGCCCGGCCCATGGCCACGCGCTGGCGCTGACCGCCGGAGAGTTGCGAGGGCTTGCGATCCAGCAGATGTTCTATTTGCAGCATCTTGGCCACGCGGTTCACCGTGGCATCCTGTTCCGCCTTGGGTACCTTGCGGATCTCCAGTCCGAAGGAGATATTCTTGCGAATGCTCATGTTCGGATAGAGGGCGTAGGACTGGAACACCATGGCGATGTCCCGGTCCTTGGGGCTGAGGTGGGTCACGTCCCGCTCGCCGATGAAGATGTTGCCGGAGGTCACCTTCTCCAGCCCGGCGATCATGTTGAGCAGTGTGGACTTGCCACACCCGGAGGGACCCACCAGGATTAGAAATTGTCCGGGATCGATCTCGATGTCGATGCCTTTGAGCACATGGACGGGCCCGAAGCTTTTATGGACCCCCTCGATCTTCAATGACTGCATGAATTTCTCCCTCGAGTCATCCCTTGACGGCCCCCGCGGTCAGACCGCGGACGAAGTATTTGCCGGCAACGATGTAGACAAACAGAGTGGGTAGGGCGGCGATGATGGCGGCGGCCATATCCACATTGTACTCTTTCACGCCCGTGCTGGTGTTGACCAGGTTGTTGAGCGCCACGGTGATAGGTTGCTGGTCGCCGGCGGAATATACCACGCCGAACAGGAAGTCGTTCCAGATCTGGGTAAACTGCCAGATCACCGAGACCACGATAATAGGTCCGGACAAGGGCAGTATGATGCGCATGAAGATAAGCCAGAAGCCAGCGCCGTCGATCTTGGCCGCCTTAACCAGCTCGTCCGGCAGCGAAACATAGAAGTTGCGGAAGAACAGGGTTGTGAAGGCCAGTCCATAGACGATGTGGACCATGATCAACCCGCTCAAGGTTCCGGCCAGCCCCAGCGCCCCCAGAGTGCGGGCCATGGGCAGCAGGATGACCTGAAAGGGGATCATGGTGCCGATCAGCAGCAGACCGAAGAAGAGGTTGGCGCCGCGAAAGCGCCACTGGGTGAGCACATAGCCGTTTAGCGCGCCGATCAGAGTGGAGATGGCCACCGCGGGCACCACCAACTGCACCGAGTTCCAGAAGTAGCCCTTGAGACCTTCGCAGCTGATCCCGGTGCAGGCCGAGCCCCAGGCCTTGACCCAGGCTCCCGTGTCGAGAGAGGAAGGCAGTGAGAGCAGTGTGCCGGTGCGGATCTCGTCCACGGTTTTCAAGGAGGTGATGAGCATCACCAACAGGGGCGTCAAGAAGTAGAACGCCGCCAGGATAAGCAGGCCGTAGATCAGCCATCGACCCAGGGGGCGTCCCTCTCCTTCGATGTGGTTAGCCATATCGCTTCACTCTCAGTTCGGAATAGATATAGGGGACGATGATGGCCGACACCGCAAACAACATCATCATGGAGGAAGCAGAGCCCAGTCCGATCTGGCCGCGCGTGAAGGCGTAGGTGTACATGAAGGTGGCCGGCACATCGGTGGAGAAGCCGGGCCCGCCGCCGGTGAGGGCCACGATCAGATCGAAACTTTTGATGGCGATGTGGGTCAATATGATGAAGGCACTGAAGAAGACCGGATGCAGGCTGGGGATAATGATGCGCCGGTAGATGGTCGGCAGGCTCGCCCCATCCACCTGGGCGGCCTTGATGACAGCATCGTCGATACCCCTCAGCCCGGCCAGGAAAAGCGCCATGACAAAGCCCGATGACTGCCACACCCCGGCGATGACCACGGTGTAGATAGCCATGTCGGGGTTTACCAGCCAGTCAAATCCGAAGCTGCTCCATCCCAGCTCCCGGATCATGCGCTGCAGCCCAAGCTCTGGGTTGAGTATCCACTTCCAGGCCGTACCGGTGACGATAAAAGAGAGCGCCATGGGGTAGAGATAGATCGTGCGGATGGCCCCCTCCGCGCGCACCCGCTGATCCAACAGGATGGCCAGGAAGAGGCCCAGGGCAAGGCAGATGAGGATGAACAGACCGCCGAAGACCAGCAGGTTCTCGGCCGCCACCCACCAACGGTCGTTGGCGAAAAGCTTGCTGTATTGGAGCAGGCCCGCCCAATCATAACGTGGCAACATGCGTGAGTGGCTCAGGGAGAGCCAGGCGTTCCACAAGATGAAGCCATAGATGAAGACCAACGCCGCCAAAAAGGTGGGTGCCACCACCAGCCTGGGCAGCCAGGTTTCGACCCGGAAGCCACCTGGGCCTGCCTTTGTCATCTCTACCCCCCTATCTTCCTTGTGATTCACGTGGGAAAAATGCAAGTTTCAGTCATCCGACACTCAACGACAAGGGCCTGCCATTTCCGGCGGAGCGCGCCTTGCCTTGGCTCATTAGCGGAACTCTGAAAATGACATTGTTTCCCGCATGAACCACTAGGAGGGCTACCACTGATATGCTTCGTTCGGCATCTGCCCCGGGGCGTGCCGGGGCAGGGCTATCAGACTACTGAGCGGCCTTGACCGCGCTCGCCAGCTTCTTGGCGGCAGCCTCGGCACTCATGCTGTCCGAATTGTAGAACTCCGTAACCGTATCGTAAATCGCCCCCTGGACGGCGGGGAAGGTACTCATGCCATGGGCCATACTGGGTACCAGTGTAGCCGACTTGGCGGTGGCGACGAAGTCATTGTGGGAGAGCTTGGCGCAATCGTCGAACTTCTCCATGGGCAGGTCAAGCCGCACCGGGATGGAACCCTTGTTGAGGTTGAAGATCTCCTGGAACTCGGGGCTGAGGATGGTGCTGGCCAGATTCCGCTGGCCCTTGTTGGCCTCCTCGCCGGAGAGGGTGAACATGACGAAGCTGTCGACATTGAAAGTGAAGGCATCGACGGTGCCAGGAGCCGGGGCGCAGAGATAGTCCGTGCCAGGAACCTTGCCGGCGGCCGTGAACTCACCCTTGGCCCAGTCACCCATGAACTGCATGGCGGCCTTGCCGTTGATGACCATGGCGGTGGCCAGGTTCCAATCCCGTCCGGAGGCGCCGGGGTCGGTGTACTGCTTGATGCGTTTAAAGGTCTCAAGGGCCTTTATCATGGCGGGGCTGTTCAGGGCGGCAGGGTCGAGATCGACGAAGGCGCGCCGGTAGAGTTCAGCGCCGGCCACGCCCAGCACCACGCTCTCGAAGGTGGTGGCGTCCTGCCAGGGCTGGCCGCCATGGGCCACCGGGATAAAACCGGCGGCCTTGATCTTCTCCGCGGCGGCGAAAAACTCATCCCAGGTGGTGGGCAGTTCAACGCCGGCTTTCTTCA
>JASFJY010000346.1:0-4589 GCA_050119415.1 Chromatiales bacterium
TGCGAACCGATTTGTCGCATTCATATCTCCGATCGCGGTCACTTCGGCTTTGCTCACCTCGACTGCGTGGACGAGGGAGTTGAGGCCCTGGGTTATGTGGTCACCGCCCGTGCCATGGGGGAGGTGCTGCAGCCTGGTCTGGCCGAGCAGTCCGGTGTCACATTCATCAGCCCGGCCAAACTGACATCCTTCCGCGTCGAGTCTGATCAGGTGAAGGTCAATCTTCGGCAGGGCGATGGCACCAGCGAGTTCAGCGCACGTCTGCTGGTGGCGGCGGATGGTGGAGACTCGCGGATTCGCCAACTGTTGTCGGTCCCGTTGCGCGAGCGCGAGTATGGTCAGACCGCCATCATTGCCAACCTGACCAGTTCCCTGCCTCATCGGGGTGTGGCCTATGAGCGTTTCACCGACAGCGGGCCGTTGGCTATGTTGCCGATGACCGAGGGGCGTATCTCCATGGTCTGGACAGCGAAGGATGATCAGGTCGATGCGTTGATGACGCTCGGTGAAGAGGAATTTCTCGACGCCCTGCAAGAGCGCTTCGGTTATCGGCTTGGTCGCATGGAAAAGGTCGGACAGCGCTTCCCCTACCCCTTGCGCCTACGCCAGGCTACCGAGCAGGTACGGCCCCGGGTAGCATTGATCGGCAACGCGGCGCACACCATCCATCCGGTGGCCGGGCAGGGTTTCAATCTCGGCTTGAGGGATGTGGCGGTGCTGGCGGATCTGTTGTTCGACGCCAGCCGCGGCCATCTGGATGTGGGGGATATGGCGTTGTTGAAACGCTATGCCGACTGGCGTTCTCGCGATCAGCGGAGGGTGGCCAGGATCACCGATACACTGGCACGCCTGTTTGCCAATCCTTTGGCGCCATTGCGCATGGCGCGCAACCTGGGATTGTTGGGATTGGACGGCCTGCCGGGTCTGAAGCATGGGGTGGCGAGACAGTTCATGGGTATCAATGACCGGTTGCCGCGCCTCGGCCGGGGGGTGTCTCTTGATTGAATCGACTGAAACGAGTGATCTGATCATTGTCGGCGGCGGCATGGTCGGTAGCGCTCTGGGCTGCGCGGTGGCCGAAGCGGGCTTTTCGGTCACCCTGCTGGAGCGGCGGCAACCGCAGCGAGACTGGCCCAGGGATGAAGTGGATCTGCGTGTTTCCGCGCTGACAAGGGCCTCCCAGCGTATCCTGCAGAACCTCGGCGCCTGGCAGCGGATGAGCAGCCTGCGCATAAGCCCCTACTCCGACATGGAGGTGTGGGATGCGGCGGGTTCCGGACGCATCCATTTCAGCGCGGCGCAGATCGGCGAGCCCAATCTGGGTCATATCGTGGAGAATCGGATCATTCAGCTGGCGTTGTGGGAGCGGTTGGAACAGCTGCCGAACGTCACCTTGCGTTGTCCCGCCGCCGTCAAAGAACTCTTGTTGGATGACGGCCCCGCGTTGCGATTGAGCGACGGCACGCGCCTGCAGGCGAAGCTGATCGTGGCGGCCGACGGCCGGGATTCCCAGATACGCGCCATGGCGGCGATCGGCACCCGTGGGTGGGACTACGATCAGCATGCCATCGTCGCCACCGTCACGCCCCAGCAACATCACGGCCATACCGCCCGGCAGCGCTTCATGAAGACGGGCCCATTGGCCTTTCTGCCCATCGACGACGGGCGCTGCTCCATTGTCTGGTCGACCTCGCCGCAGGAGGCCGTCAAACTGATGGCGTTGGACGATAGGGCATTCTGCGCCGCGCTGACTCAGGCCAGTGAGCGAATGTTGGGCGAGGTCGAGGCGGTGGGGCCGCGCGGGGTCTTCCCCCTGCGCCTGGGGCATGCCGAAACCTATATCAAATCGGGTCTGGCGCTGGTCGGTGACGCGGCCCATGCCATCCACCCCTTGGCGGGGCAGGGTGTCAATCTCGGCTTTCTCGATGCCGCGGCCCTGGCCGAAACGCTGATCGCGGCGCGCAGGGCCGGGCGGCCTATCGGCAGTCTATCGACCCTGAGGCGCTATGAGCGGGCGAGAAAAGGCGGCAACATGGCCATGCTGGCGGCCATGGATGCCTTCAAGCGGACCTTCAGTAATGAGATCCTTCCTTTGCGTCTGTTGAGAAACCTGGGTTTGACCCTGGCTGACCACGCCGGCCCCGTCAAGCGCCTGCTGGTGCGGCGCGCCATGGGCTTGGCCGGCGAATTGCCGGCGCTTGCCCGATACCGTGCCGATACCTAATAGCTGCATGCGGCCCCGCTTTTTGCCATAAATCTTCATAAAGCGTAATTCCTTCAGCGACAGCTGGAGGAAGTGTGAGCCATATTTCAAGGGCTTACACTCTTCTGGGTGAAGTCTCCAAAAGACCTGCTATATCTATACCGACTGCTGACTCACATAGTCTGCTCTGTAAGCCTGGCGCCCTCATTGGTTGCCAAGCTTTATGCGTTTGCCTGAGCCAGGCGCTAAGAGAATTGAATATCGTGCGTTCTGTCTCCCTGAGGGAGCGGGGGCTCAGAGGGTCAGCGGACAGTGAACGTATAACAACTATATTCTGAGGAGATCCTCCATGTTCCAACGACCTTTCAAAGCGGCGATGTTGTGCCTGTCACTTTTACTTATCAACCTGCTCACGGCCTGTGGTGGGAGTGGTTCTTCCTCTCCATCATCCCCTACGGCGGGTAAAGCAGGCTCCGTGGGCCTGCTGTTGACCGATGCGCCGGCCGATCCATCGCTCTTCTCGGCGATCTATGCGAGCATCGAGCGGGTGGAGCTGATCGGTGGCGACGGCGAACGGGTACCGCTGTTCGAGGGGCCGGCCGAGACGGTCGATCTTTTAAGGTTGCGTAATGAGGCGATACCCTTCACCTTCCGCGACGACGTGCCGGTCGGCACCTACTGCAAGGTTCGGCTCACCCTGACCCATCCCGATGGCCTCGAGCTGGTATTGGCTGCCGATGACTCCAGCTACTTCCCCAAATTACCGGGCAACGGCAAGCTCGACCTGCTGGCGCGCGACTGTTTTACCGTGGCACCGGAGGCGTCGGTCACCCTGCAGCTCGACATGGATGCCGGCAACTCGATGCATATCGTGACGACGGGTAACAAAACCGACTACAACTTTCGCCCGGTGGTCTTCGTCGATGTCATCAACCGGAGCTTTACCGGTAAGCTGGTGCGACTGCAAGGTGTGATTGCCGACTTTGATGTGACCGCCCAGAGCCTGCTGCTGTGTGATGCCCTGCCGGTATATCGGAGTAATGGGCCCAACTGTGCCGCCATCGAGCTGGGCGAGGATACCGCCTTCTTCGACAATCTGGCCCTGGCTGGTGATGCAGCGCCGCTCAGCGAGCTGCTGCAGGAGGGCAGCCTGGGGCAGCCGGCGGCGGTTGTGGGCCTTGTGCGCATGCTGGCGATCGATCTCGAGGTGCCGACCATACCTGCCGACGCCTTGCCGGGTAGCGGCTTGTGCCGTCTCTGGGATCCGTCGGTCGATGTCATTGCGCAGCCCTATCCCGATGATGTGGCCTGCGACGATCCGGCGTTGATCGTACCTGCCGGCCTGCTGCTGATCGATGATCAAGGTATGGTCGAAGTGGACCAGCGTCCGCGGCTGGCCCTCGACGGCCTGGCGGTGGAGGCCGGTGCCTTCACCCAGGTCTACGGCAGTGCCGCCACCGATGCCGCGGTGGATGGCTTTACCCTCAACGCGCCCTATCCGATGACCGTGGCGCTGCAGAATCCGAGCGGATACAACGGCACGCGGATTCTATCCAAGGAGGGCGCGATACTTGACTATACAGCGATAGTGGTATCCCGTGCGCTCAAACTGGACGGCGTGCTACTCTCCGCCTCGGAGCTGAAAGCGGCGGTTGTCATTGTCGATACCGATATGCAGGGCATCACTGCGGCCAGTGGTGAGATCGCTTCCCCTACATCCAGCGGTTTCATTCTGATACCTGAAGCAGGCAGCAGCCCGTGCGGCGTCAGCGGTGACCTTGTTGTAGAGTTGACGGCCGATGCCACAGTGACCACGGTCACCATCACCGAGACCCTGGTCGATATCTCGCCCGGCGGCATACTCGATGCGGGACAGACGGTCGCTGTCAGCGGTTTGTGCGGGGCGGCCAGCCTGAGCGCCGACTCGGTGGTGGTGGTGGATGACCAAAGATCCTGAGGTTTTTCTGCATTGGCATTCCTCGCGAGGCGGGTTATAGTCTCGCTTCGACCCCCCCTCGTGGGAGAGATTTGGTACAGACCAACGCCGAAGGCGCAATCCCGCCCGGAATCGCTCAGGCAAAAGGACCGTGAGGGCAGGGCCGCAAAAGGCCCCGGTCGACTCTGGAGAGCGGTGTTGAGCAACACCCACCGACGGGGCAGGCGCCGACAGGCAGCCAAACTCTCAGGTTTTGGACAGAGGGGCGGCGCGGGGGTAGCTCCCTGCGCCGCCTTTTTTATTGGGGCCTGTTAGCATTTCGCAGATGCCCGACGTTAACAGGCCCAGCAACCGGGAGTCAGCGATGAAACAGACCGTCCTCTTCGAGACCCACAAAGCCATGGGGGGCAAGATGGTCCCCTTCGGCGGTTGGGAGATGCCCCTGCACTA
>JASFJY010000347.1:0-4573 GCA_050119415.1 Chromatiales bacterium
TGTGTCGAAACCTACTTCCCAGAGGAGATCTATGACATTGAAGATCCGGCTGAGAAGATAGCCCAGTGCGAGAAATACAAGAAGGAGCTGGGTTGTTGGGATCCCGACCCTTGCGGGGCGCAGGGTATTTTCAATCAGGCCGACGTATTGGCCGATATCGAGGCCATGGAAGAGTGGATGCGCGCGCATCCTTTCATCGGCTTCACCGGTTCTTACGCGCAGTATATCCGCTTGGTGAATATGTTGCTGTCGGCCGAACCGGGCACGCAACCGAGGTTGAAGGATCTCTACATCCCTACCACGGCAAAGCTGCGTTCCATCGACCCGCAAGACGATCGTGACGGAGACGGCATCGTTCAGCTCTACAACGGCCTGCTGGAAACCATGACGGAAGAGGGGGACATGGACTCTTTCGTCATGAAGAACTGGAACGAGGGAGTGGTGATGGGCTTCATCAACACCATGGATCCGGTCGAAGCCCACCAGGTCACCATGGATATCCAGCAGTATATCGAGGATCACAAGAACGACGCGGGCTTCAGTCAGGTCCATTTCGGTCTGCGTTCGGGGCCGGTGACCGATCTGAGCGGTGACACCAACGAACTGTCCGTCGATGGGCCCGGCTATGTCCGCCCGGGTCTCGGCGGCTTCCTCGGCGCCACCGAGGCGACCCGTGAAGTGGCGGTGGACAACTGGCTTACCGGTCCGCTGCTGACGGCGGCTGCCGTGTTCGTTATAGCCACGTTGATCTTTCGCTCCATCACCGTTTCAAGCATTTTGATGGTTCTGCTGTTCGTTACCCTCTATGCCCAGTATGGCTTGGGTGGTTACATGACCAGTATCCAGAACTGGTCGGGTAATCTGGCCTTCCATCTGCAGGTGGCGTTGAGCATTGCCATGGGATTGGGTATCGACTACGGCATCTATATGATGTCGCGACTCAGGGAGGAGATGGAGGTTACCGGTGGTAACTGGCAGGTATCCTTGATCAACACCTTGAATACTACGGGATCGGCGGTGATAATCTCGGTGATTGTGTTGCTTGGTTGTTTCATCCCCCTGTTGAATACCGATCTGGCCAACACCTGGGGCTTGGGTATCTATATCAGTCAGGCACTGTTGATCGATGTGGTCACGGCTTTGACCATCCTGCCGATGCTGGTTGTCTGGTTGAAACCGAAGTTTGTTTTCGGAGATTACAAGAACGCTTAGAGAAGCATTAAAAATAAGATTAAGCCGGCTTCGTGCCGGCTTTTTTTTGCCTTAAGGCTGAAGAGGTGCCTGAATGCGGACCGCCTTATGAGTGACGGCGGCTTATGGCTTTGCTGCGCTTGTGTTTCCTCGATGAGGCCAAGCGCTTGATGCGCAAACGCAGGCGTTCGAGCAAGGGCATATTCTCCATCGGGCAGTTGGCGACATTGGCGATGGAAGGTTCGGGGAGTGCGGACCATTTATTAATAATCTGACCATCCGCCAATTTGATCAGCCGGCTGGCGGCATCCTTTACATCCGGGTCGTGGGAGGAGATCAGGAATGTAGTGCCAAGCCGCTGATTGAGATTCTGCATAAGCTGAATGAGATTACGACCGGTCTGGGTATCCAGGTTGGCGGTTGGTTCGTCGGCCAGGATAAGTTTTGGCTCTGAGGCCAAGGCACGCGCCACGGCGACACGTTGTTGCTGGCCGCCGGAGAGTTGATCGGGACGCCGATAACCGAGGTGCTCGATCTCCACTTCTTTCAGCCAGTGATTCGCAATATCCAGGCTCTCTTGCCGGCTCTTCCCCTGCAGCTGACAGACATAGGCCACATTCTCACGGGCGCTAAGCACCCGAATCAGGTTGTAGGCCTGGAACACGAAACCGATGTTGTCCAGGCGAAATCGGCTGCGTTGGTCCTGGTCCATGGCCAGGATATCCCGGTCGAGGACCCGAACAGTACCGCTATCGGCGGATTCGATAGCGCCGATAATGTTCAGCAGCGTGCTTTTTCCCGAGCCGGAGCGGCCCGCGATGACGGCGAATTCGCCGGCTTCGATGTCGAGGTTGACTCCGAGCAGCGCCGGGAAGGGCATGGTGCCGACCCAGTAGCATTTGTGCAGATCGCTTATCTTGATAATGCCGCCCATGAGAATTCCGCCTTCCTGCTACTGTATACGCAACGCAAGGTGCAAGCGAAGCCGTGTCGCCTTCCAGGCCGGGTAGATACCGGCCACTAGCGCGGAAGCCAGGGTGGCGCCAAGAATCCTCAGCGCTGAACTCTTCGTCAGCTCCGGGTGAATCACCGGATTCATGTAGAAAAACTGGAAGGCATTGGCATAGTTGGTGAGATCGATACCTGATTCTGCGAATGCATAAACCACCAGGCTACCCACCAGATAACCTAGGCTGGCACCGATCAGAATCAACAGCACCGCCTCTAAAAGCAGCATACTAAAGAGTTGGAACCTGGTGGTGCCGATGGCGGTGATGACGCCGAGCTCTTTCTGCCTTTCGTGCAAGGAGATCAGCATGGTGTTGAGGATCTCGGTTAGCACCAGGATCACGACCACGAGAATGACCACTAAGCCGTAGGCGTCACTGAATTCCAACCACTGTTTCACCATGGGATCGAGTATCTGCCACGGCATGATCTCATAGGTTTTTTCCGATAGCTGCTGACGAAACAGTCGCACGATCAGGTCGGTGTCGTCGTGTTGATCGGCGCGCATCACGATATCGGTGACCGACTTGCCCATCTTGAGCCAGGCTTGCGCGGTATTGAGAGGAATCAGTGCCAATGTGCGATCAATCTGCGGCGCGCCGGTTTCGAGTATGCCGCTGAGAGAAAAGACCTCGGAGACCATCTCGCCGCTTGGGCGCTGGGTCATCAAAATGACGCGGTCACCGATCTTGGCGCCAATGGTTTGGGCGATGGTGATGCCCAGCAGCAGGTCTTTGGACATGCCGGGCCTGAGCCACTCCCCCTCGATCACATGTTCGTGCATCGATGTGACCCAGGTCTCCTGTTCCGAATCGGTGGCCATGATCTGTATCCCCGAACTGCTGCCGCCGTGAGAGGCTAGGCCGGAGCTGCGGATGCGCTGGGTCCAGCTGCTGACTTCGGGATAGCTCTCCATCAGTCGGGTCACTTCATCGGGATTGTCGATGCTGTCGCGCAGATTCTGCGAGACTTCGAAGCCCCTGGCGTGGACCTGTACGTGGCCTGTGTAGCTGAGGATGAAGTTGCTCTTCATCTGGCTGAGCCAACCGTCGTTGAGGGCGCTGAGCAGTGTCAGCACGGCGATGCCGAAAACCATGGTCAGCAGGCTGATGGTGGTGCGCCGGCGATTGCGCAACAGGTTGCGTAGTGCCAGCCGTAGATAGGTCGACAGGCCCAGACGCGACAGTTTAGCCATGGCGAATGGCCTCCGCAGGCTGTAGCTGACTGGCGCGCCAGGCCGGATAGAATCCGGCCGTCACCGAGGCAATGAGAATGGCCAAGACCGTGATGCCGAGGTGTTCAAGATTGAGCTGGGGATGGATCAGGGGGTCCACGTAGAAACGGGAGGTGGCACCCAGCAGGAGTGAAAGATCTATGCCCGTGACGCTGGTGATATAGACGATCACGAATCCCAGTGCCAGTCCGGCCAGGGTGCCGACCACGCCGATCATCAACGCTTCCATGACCAGCAGGGCGGCCACTTCCTGTCGCGTAGTACCTATGGCCATCAATACGCCGAACTCGCGAACGCGCTCCAACATGGAGAGCAGCAGGGTATTGAGTTCGCCGGCGAGGATGATGAAGAGCACCACCCCGCTGAACAGATAGAGAAAACCGTTATGCAGGGTGACCCACTCTTTCATGATCGGAAACATGCTGTACCAGGGCATGAACTCAAGGGGCTCGCTCTGCAGCCGCGTACTCAGCTCGTGCGCGACTTCGCCAATGCGTTTCTCGGGCAGGCGGGCGACAAAGGTAGTGACCTTTCCAGTCATATCGAGCATCTCCTGCAGCGCGCCCAGGTCGGTGATCGCCATGCCGCGGTCAAGTCCCATCTCGCCGCTGGTAATGATACCGATGAGGGTGAAGGCTTCGGCCACCATGGCGCCATAGCGGTCGTAGGCGACGATGGTGACGCTGTCACCCAGCTTGATACGCAGATTGTTGGCGGTGGTGGCGCCCATGATCAGGGCATAGTTGTCTTCGGGCTGCAGGAAACGACCGATGCCGATACGTTTGTCGAGTTCCGTGACCCGGCCCTCGGTGCTCGGGTCCATGCCGATCAGCATAATCCCTTCCGTAGTGGCGTCGGAGGCGGCGAGACCGAAGGACTCCAGTCGACGGCTGTAGTGCTCGATCTTACTGTTATCCAGGGCATCGACCACCCGCTGTGGGTTGCGGATATGGCTGGAAAGTTCGGGGTGTTTGAAAAAGCCCTGGTGATGGATCTGCAGTGAACCGATGATCGCACGCTGGAAATTGCCAAGCATGTTGCGATGCAGGCCATCGTTGAAACTCCAGAGGAAGATCAGCGACGCCACGCCGACGGCGATGGCGCCGACAGTCAGCAGGGTGCGCGGAAGATGCCCTAGCA
>JASFJY010000348.1:0-4565 GCA_050119415.1 Chromatiales bacterium
TACCAACTTCGATACCAACTTCGATACCAACCACGATACCAACTTCGATACCAACTTCGATACCAACTTCGATACCAACTTCGATACCAACCACGATACCAACTACGATACCGACTCCGGGACCAATAGAAGATCTTTGGAATATCGACACAGGCTTCAACAGCGCAGATTTAGAGGAGAATTACAGCTTCGAAACGTTAGTGATTGATCTAGACACACTTACGGTGACCAGCAATTCATCAATGTTGGTCGTTGCTGATGATCCTGATGGTACGATCCAGGTGTTACTAGATGGTTTGACTGTCATTTCTATTTCCGAGGATGATTACGGTATCACGATCGACTCTACTGCACCCTCAGAGACATTGATCGAATTTGCTCTTTTTGGTGGATTTTCGCAGACTCTCACGGTCTACAGTGAGAATGATTTTAAGTTTTCACTAAACAGTATCACTATTGACAGCAGTGATGGACCTGCAATTAACATCCAGACGAAACAGCGCGCCTTTATCGAGTTGTCGCCAGGTTCGGTCAATACATTGAGCGATACCACAACCTGGAGTGATCGAACACTCCCCGATGGTGAAGAGATGGATCTTAAGGGAACCATCTTCAGTGAAGGGGCTATGATCATAAGCGGTAGCGGCAGTCTCGAGGTCACCGCGAATAAAAAACATGCGCTTGCGAGTGATGGACATGTTCGATTGCGGGAAGGTACGGTGACGCTGACTGCTTATCAGAAAGGTGGAATTCGCACCAACGATGCCTTCGTGATGGATGGTGGAGATCTTGGAATTTCAACCAGTGAGGGTAGAGGAATTAAGGTTGAGGGCAAGGAGGACGATGAAACTCCGATTGGTTTCATCGCCATAAATGACGGTAATCTGGATATTACCAGTTACAACAAGGCAATTACAGCCTCCTGGGAATCGGATGAGGATGGGGAAACGGCAACCCTGCAGGACGATCCGGATCCCAGAGTAACCATTAATGGCGGGACCATCAGAATTACAACCACAGGCCCGGCTGAAGACAAATGGAATACATCGGATGGTGATCCCGTGCCAGAAGGTATCGAATCTAAGTCTGATTTGGTGATCAACGCAGGTGAGTTTCAGATTGTAACAACAGACGATGCCCTTAATGCAGGCGACAGCATTGAAATTAATGGCGGATATATATCCGTCACGAGCAGCAGTAAAGATGCCATTGACTCAAACGGCGCATTGACCATTAACGGTGGTGTGATTGTTGCGAATGGCGGGCCTGTTCCGGAAGGAGGCGTGGACAATGACCAGTATACATTTTCGGTCACAGGTGGCACCTTTGTCGCCTTTGGTGGGCATAACAGTATGCCGACAGCGTCAGCGACAACTCAGAATACGGTCTCGTTGGGCAACATCAATACTGGACTCCTAACCATCAAAGACAATTCCGGGAATATCGCTATTGCCTTTGAGATGCCGGAAACTGCAGGGTCAGTGCTCGTCAGCAGTCCATATTTTGAAACAGGGGTAAGCTATTCCATCAATAATGGCGGTCAGATCGGTAGTTACAGTGAGAACTTCAACGGACTCTATCTCGATCCGGCATCACATACAAATGGTAGTGAGACCGACAGTTTCACGATCAATTCAACAGTAACCGAGTTAGGTGGTGGTTTCACGCCACCTGGTCGCTAGTGTGGTGTCTCATATTGTTTGACGATTATAGCGCGACGCTAGGCGGCTAGGCGCGCTGCGCAGGGAGGAGTGGCACATGGATGTGCCGTTTACGGACCGAAGGATGGAATGGCATGCCCTTTTCAAGGAGCGCAACAACGCGGATGGCCGCTTAGCGTCTCGCCCGAAGGGAAGCCCGCTCAGGCCAGCAGACTGCTGATCCCGTTAGCCAGAATGCTTCATCCGGGAACGCGATGATCGCACCGGGATCGTCGTTAAGATGCGGGGTTGCGATTAAATCAATAGCAAGCTATTGATGATTGAGCAAATACCGCAGCTGGACGTCGATACCGGCGGGAGGGCGCATTCAGCGTAGTTCGGTTACACTTAGTACTTTGCTAGTGTTCCAGAAACAACCACTAAAATAGTAAGTTAGTTAATTGTTTTAAGCGACCGGATGAAATATTCGGGTTAGTCCACACTGACACCCATTGTCTCCTTGATGTCACGGATGCTCCCTTCTGACAGGACCGAAGGCGAAACAAGACAGACCGCCACGGGCGAAGAGAGCGTCATAGAATGCCATGAACCTGTATTCAATCATCATCACACAAACGCATGCTCCGTTTATCATATGTCAGTGTCATTGTCGCCAGCCCCACCGGTGTCACCAATAAACCATCTGTAAAAATTAATCGATCATATTAGCCCTTCCTGATATACTTCGCCGCTTTTTGCTATAACACCCCACGAGGTATTCCATGTTTCAGTTGACCTGCCCTGGCAAACAGTGCGTCAAGAACGATGTGCTCTCAGGCCTGACCGTGGCCCTTGCCTTGGTACCCGAGGCTGTAGCCTTCGCCTTTGTCGCCGGGGTGGAGCCTTTGGTCGGCCTCTACGCAGCTTTCATGATGGGCATTATCACGGCGCTGGTCGGCGGCAGACCGGGTATGATATCAGGAGCAACCGGGGCAATGGCCGTGGTCATGGTGGCACTGGTGGCGGAACATGGGGTTGAATACCTGTTCGCCGCCGTGTTGCTGGCGGGCGTGATTCAGATCGGTGCCGGGATTCTTCGTCTCGGCAAATTCATTCGCATGGTGCCGCATCCGGTAATGCTGGGGTTCGTCAACGGCCTGGCCATAGTCATCTTCCTGGCTCAATTGAAACAGTTTCAGATTCCCGACGAGGACGGCAGCATGGTCTGGCTTATCGGCGCGCCACTCTGGACCCTGTTGGGGCTGATCGCCCTCACCATGGCCATCATCCACTTTCTACCCAAGCTGACCTCGGCGATCCCCGCTTCCCTGGTGGCCATCGTCAGTGTGACACTGCTGGTGACCTTTCTGGATCTCGACACCCGCACCGTGCAGGATGTGCTGCGCGATCTGTCGGGAGATCCGGCCGCCACCATCGCTGGCGGACTGCCCAGCTTCCATCTCCCCACGGTGCCACTGACCCTTGAGACCCTACAGATCATTCTTCCCTATGCCGCGATTCTGGCCGGGGTTGGGCTGATAGAATCCTTGCTTACCCTGAGCCTGATCGATGAGTTGACCGAAACCCGGGGACGCGGCAACAAAGAGTGTATCGGTCAGGGCCTGGGCAATGCGGTGAACGGACTGTTTGGCGGCATGGGCGGCTGCGCGATGATCGGCCAGAGCATGATCAACATCAATTCGGGAGGCCGGGGACGCTTGTCCGGCATTACCGCGGCGCTATTCTTACTGGCATTTATCCTGTTCGGCTCGAGTCTCATCGAAATGATACCGGTGGCTGCCCTGGTCGGTGTGATGTTCATGGTCGTACTGGGTACCTTCGAATGGGCTAGCTTCCGGCTGCTGGGACGGATTCCTCTGGCGGATACCTTTGTCGGCATTCTGGTCGCTGTGGTCACGGTACTGACCGACCTCGCCATCGCCGTGACCGTGGGTGTGATCGTATCGGCTCTGGTGTTTGCCTGGGAGCATGCGAAACAAATGGCGGCGGATACCCGTATCGATAAATACGGCATCAAGTATTACCATCTTCGCGGTCCGCTCTTTTTCGGATCCGTGCAGACCTTTGCCGATCTGTTCGATCCCAAAAATGACCCCCAGGAGATCATTGTCGATTTCGCCCATTCACGGGTCTTCGACCACTCAGGTCTTGAAGCGATAGACGCCTTGGCGGAACGCTACATGCGTGCGCAAAAGACCCTGCACATCCGCCATCTCAGCCAGGAGTGCCAAAACCTCCTGGTCAAGGCGGGCGATCTGATCGAGGTCAACATGATGGAAGACCCAGTCTATCGGGTTGCTGACGACCGGGTTGCTTGATACACAATGAGTCTGATAGCCGCGATCTTAGTCATCCTCATCACTGCGGGGCTGCTCTTCCCCGCCGTCCTGCACTGGGCCTACCGGGCACCCAGACTGATCGAAAGCACCAACCCCGATCAATACCGGCTTCCCTTCACACAGCACTACCTCACAGGCACGAAAGGAAAAAGGCTCTTTGCCTGGCAGATACCCGCCCAGGCTAGTCGAATTTCTCTGGTGGTGGTGCATGGTTGGGGGGCCAATGCGGAGATGATGTTGCCGCTGGCCAAACCCTTTCATCAGGCCGGCATTGACGTGCTACTCTACGATGCCCGCAACCACGGCCGCAGTGACGGCGACAGTTTCTCATCCCTGCCCCGATTCGCCGAAGACCTGGAGACCGCGCTTGATTGGATTAAACAAAGCCGACCCGATCACAAGCTGGTAGTGCTGGGACATTCCATCGGAGCGGCAGCTGCCATCCTCACCGCTTCAAACAGGCACGACATCGACCTGCTGATCGCCTTGTCCGGTTTCGCCCACCCGAAGCTGGTAATGAACCGGCATCTCGACCGACCCTGGTTGCCGGGTTTTCTACGCCCTG